>JAYZBJ010000037.1:0-8459 GCA_036338795.1 Pseudomonadota bacterium
CCTTGGGCTGTCAGCCTTGGGGCTATTGGTGTGTTCGGCTTCTGGTCCATGGTTCTTTTCCTGACGGTGCTGACCGTTGGATTTATCTACGAATGGCGCCGCGGTGCGCTGGAGTGGGAATAGTATGGCTGACGATTTCAAGCCCTACGCGCTCGGCGCAGGCCGGGCCGGAGTTGAAGGTGGGCACGATGTGCGCGCCGACGATCCGTTTTTTGCTGGGCTTTCCGACCATCTTGCGGACAAGGGCTTCTTCACGGCACGTGCCGATGACCTGATTGCCTGGGCCCGGACCGGTTCACTGATGTGGATGACGTTCGGCCTGGCCTGTTGCGCCGTAGAGATGATGCAGGCGGGTAATCCGCGTTACGATCTTGAGCGTTTCGGCATGGCGCCGCGCGGCTCTCCACGTCAGTCCGACGTGATGATCGTAGCGGGTACGCTGACCAACAAGATGGCTCCTGCGCTTCGCCGCGTGTACGATCAGATGCCTGAGCCGCGTTACGTGGTTTCCATGGGCTCGTGCGCAAATGGCGGCGGTTACTATCACTACTCGTATTCGGTGGTGCGCGGTTGCGATCGCATCGTACCGGTCGACATCTACATTACGGGCTGCCCGCCGACCGCTGAAGCGCTGGTCTATGGCATGCTGCAGCTGCAGAAGAAAATTCGCCGTGAAGGCTCGATTGAACGCTAATGGCTGAACAGACAGAAATGACTGAAGCTCTGAACGATCTCGGCGACCACATCAGCTCGGTCGAGGCGATCGCTGACCTCATAAAGGGGTATGACGTGCGCCACGGTGAGCTGACCGTTCATGCCGAGCGCGAAGGCATTGTGAAGCTGGCCAAGTTTCTCAAGGATGACAATCAATGCGTTTTCGAAACGCTGATTGACATCTGCGGTGTTGACTGGCCCGAGCGCAGCCTGCGTTTCGACGTGGTCTACCACTTCCTTTCGATGCGCCTGAATCAGCGCATTCGGGTCAAGATCGCGACGGATGAGGCGACGCCTGTGCCCAGCCTGGTAGATTTGCATCCCAGCGCGAACTGGTTCGAGCGCGAAGCTTTCGACATGTACGGCATCCGGTTCGCCGGTCATCCGGACATGCGTCGCCTGCTGACCGATTATGGCTTTGAGGGCTATCCGCTGCGCAAGGATTTCCCGCTGACCGGCTTTACGCAGGTTCGCTACGATGACCTTGAAAAGCGCGTTGTGAATGAGCCAGTTGAGTTGGTTCAGGAATATCGCAATTTCGATTTCCTCTCGCCGTGGGAAGGCATGACCAAAGACCTGCCGGGCGACGAAAAGGCGGACGAGGAGCGTGCAGATGGCTGACGACGCAACGCCGAACGAAGATCGCAAGTTTACGCTGAACTTTGGCCCACAGCACCCGGCTGCGCACGGTGTGCTGCGCATGGTCATGGACCTTGATGGCGAGGTTGTTGAGCGGATCGACAGCCACGTTGGTTTGCTGCACCGCGGCACCGAGAAGTTGCTCGAGTACAAGACATACCTTCAGGGTCTGCCGTATTTCGACCGTCTCGACTATGTGGCGCCGATGAACCAGGAGCACGCCTGGTGCCTTGCTATTGAGCGTCTTCTCGGCATTGAGGTGCCGCGTCGCGCCAAGTTCATTCGTGTGCTGTACTCGGAGATGGGCCGCATCCTGTCTCACATGCTTAACATCACGACACAGGCAATGGACGTTGGCGCCCTGGCTCCGATTACATGGGGCTTTGAAGAGCGTGAGAAGCTGATGGGCTTCTATGAGCGTGCTTCAGGCTCGCGCATGCACTCGGCTTATTTCCGGCCTGGCGGCGTCCACCAGGATCTGCCGCAGGACCTGATCGACGACATCATGGTGTTCTGCGAAGAGTTTCCAGAAAAGCTTGCCCATATTGAGGGCCTCATCACCGAGAATCGCATCTTCAAGCAGCGTAACGTCGACATTGGCGTCGTTGATGAGAAGACGATCATGGAGTGGGGCTTCAGCGGCGTCATGGTTCGTGGATCCGGCCTCGCATGGGATCTTCGCCGGTCACAGCCGTACGAGATCTACGATGAGATTCCGGGCGACGTTTTTGAGATCGTAGTCGGCAACAATGGCGACAATTACGACCGTTACGTGGTGCGGATGGAAGAGATGCTGATCTCGAACGACATCATGAAATGGTGCATCGAGAACATGCCGGCAGGTGAAGTGCTTCTTGCGGGCACGAAAGTTTCACCGCCGCGCCGCGGTGACATGAAGCGCTCCATGGAAGCGCTCATTCACCACTTCAAGCTGTACACAGAAGGCTTCCATGTGCCGGAAGGTGAAGTGTACGCAGCGGTCGAGGCGCCGAAAGGCGAGTTCGGCGTCTATCTGATTTCGGACGGTTCGAACCGTCCATACCGCGCAAAAATCCGCGCACCGGGATATCCACACCTCGCGGCCATGGATTTCCTGTGCAAGGGCCACATGCTTGCAGACGTGTCTGCCATTCTTGGTTCGCTCGACATTGTGTTCGGGGAGATCGACCGATGAACGGGCAGGCTGGCGACATCAGTTTCGGAGGGGCCGCGTAATGGCGCTTCGTCGTTTTGACATTGAAGCCGGTGGCGACACGTTCGCCTTCAAACCGGAAACCGAGCCGACCATTGCGTTCTGGCTGGGCAAATACCCGGAAGAGCGCAAGCGCTCTGCCGTGATTCCGCTTTTGTGGCTGGCCCAGAAGGACAATGAGGGTTGGCTGTCCGAGCCTGCGATGCGGGAAGTCGCTGACCGGCTCGAAATGCCGTACATCCGTGTCTACGAGGTGGCGACCTTCTATACGATGTTCCGCTTGCAGCCTGTGGGTAAGCACCACATCCAGCTGTGCGGGACGACACCTTGCATGCTTCGCGGCGCGAATGATCTGAAAAAGGTCTGCGAAAAGAAGATCGGCAAGAAGATGGCCGTCACGGACGACCAGCGTCTGTCCTGGGAAGAGGTTGAGTGCCTTGGAGCGTGCGTGAATGCGCCAATGGTTCAGATCAACGACTATTACTATGAAGACCTGACGCCCGAGTCTCTCGGCGAAATTCTCGACAAACTCAAAAACGGCGTCGAGGTGGAGCCGGGTACATTCGTCGACCGTCTCAACAGTGCCCCGCAAGGTGGGATTACCAGCCTTAAGGAAGATGGCCTGTATGATGGCAGCCGTAATTCGGTAACCCTGCTGCCAAACCTGCCGGAGGCAGCACCGACAGCTGCGCCGGAGTCCGAGGCCAAGGGCGAGCCGGAGCGCAAGGCGCCTACGAATACGGAACGCGAAGAACCCACGAAATCCGAGGTCGAAGCGGCCAAGACCGACGCCGCCGAAGCCGACATTGAGGGCGATCGTCCAGAGGCGCTGGATGCTGGCCAACCAGCTGACGACTTGAAGCGCATCAGCGGAATTGGACCGAAAAACGAAGACCAGCTGAATTCGCTGGGAATCTTCACGTTTGAGCAGATCGCGGCCTGGACGCCCGAGAACATCAAATGGGTCGAAGGCTACCTGTCTTTCCGCGGACGTATCGCGCGCGAAGATTGGGTTGGCCAGGCCAAGACGCTGTCGAGTGGCGGAGATACGGCTTTCTCGAAACGCGTTGATGCCGGCGAAGTCGAATCGAGCCGAGAAGAAGGTGAAAGCTGATGCTGCAGGATAAAGACCGCATCTTTACCAACCTCTATGGCGCCCATTCACCGGATCTCGAATCCGCAAAGAAGCGTGGCGCGTGGCACCTCGTGCCGGAGATGCTGAAACAGACGCCGGAATGGATCTGCGACCAGATCAAGGCGTCTGGCCTTCGCGGGCGCGGCGGTGCGGGCTTCCCGACGGGCCTGAAGTGGACCTTCATGCCGAAAGAGGTGCGCGATCGCCCGCATTACCTCGTCGTGAATGCTGACGAATCGGAACCGGGCACCTGTAAGGACCGCGAGATCATGCGCCACGATCCGCATCTGCTGATCGAAGGCTGCATGGTGGCGTCTTACGCCATGCGTGCGCACAAATGCTACGTGTATCTGCGCGGAGAGTATATTGCCGAACGCGAGGCGCTCGAGAAAGCCGTCAAGGAAGCTTATGAGGCAGGCCTGATCGGCAAGAATAATAAGAATGGCTGGGACTTTGACCTCTATGTCCACCATGGCGCCGGCGCCTATATCTGCGGTGAAGAAACCGCGCTGCTGGAAAGCCTTGAGGGCAAGAAGGGCCAGCCGCGTCTAAAGCCGCCATTCCCGGCAAACGCCGGCCTATATGGCTGCCCGACAACCGTAAACAACGTCGAGTCCATTGCGGTCGCTCCGACAATTCTGCGCCGCGGCGCAGAGTGGTTTGCCGGTTTCGGTCGTCCGAACAATACAGGCACCAAGCTGTTCTGCATCTCCGGCCATGTGAACAAGCCGTGCAACGTCGAAGAAGAGATGTCGATCACGTTCAAGGACCTGATCGATACGCACTGCGGCGGTATCCGCGGCGGTTGGGAAAACCTCAAAGCAGTTATTCCGGGTGGATCGTCAGTACCAATGGTGCCGGCCGAGCAGATCATGGATGCGCATATGGACTTTGATACGTTGCGCGACCTCCGATCGGGCCTTGGGACGGCGGCTGTTATCGTGATGGACAAGTCGACAGACCTTATCCAGGCGATTGCGCGCATTTCATACTTCTACAAGCATGAAAGCTGCGGCCAGTGCACGCCGTGTCGTGAGGGCACCGGCTGGATGTGGCGCGTGCTGGAACGCATGGCGAAAGGTGAAGCGGAACATAATGAGATTGATCTTCTGCTGGATGTTGCTGGCCAGGTTGAAGGTCACACGATCTGCGCGCTTGGTGACGCGGCTGCGTGGCCCGTTCAGGGGCTGATCCGTCACTTCCGCCACGAAATCGAAGACCGCATTACCCAGTACCGTGCGCCGCGTGCGCTGGTTCAGGGCCAGACGGTCGCGGCAGAATAGGGCGTCGGCTGGGGCATGAATCTTCTGCGAAACATCACCACGGCAGTCTGGTGCGCTGTGATCATCGGGGCGAACCTGTTCGGCCTGATCGTCGTTGCGCGCCTTTTTGGCGTGGAGGTGCTTCAACGCCCGGATTTGCTTCTGAGTGTGGTGAAAATGGTTCTGCTCAGCGGATTTGGGCTGCTGGCGCTCGTCTCAACCAAATACTTGTGGGCGATTCTAGCCGTTGCGGCTTTCGCGCTTCTGCTCGGTTTTTCCTATGACGTACTCGTGCAACGAGTCTGGCGTCCTTCCAGTATGCTGGGCGGTCTCTTCGTTGTTGTTCCGACTTATCTTCTCGCGCGCTGGAATGCGGCTGCGCAGAAGACCGTTTTCAATCCCGTGAAAGAGTTCTGATTCATGGCCGATGATCTTTTCAAGCTGAATATCGATGGCAAGGACATTGAGGTTCCACGGCACTACACGCTGATGCAGGCGTGCGAAGAGGCCGGAGCAGAGATTCCTCGCTTCTGCTACCACGAGCGCCTGTCGGTCGCGGGCAACTGCCGGATGTGCCTCGTGCAGTGGAAGGGGGCGCCGAAACCGATCGCGAGCTGCGCGCAAACGGTCGGCGAGATGCGGATGAACCCGGACGGCACACCGCCGAACATTCTCACCAGTGGTGATTATGTCGAGAAGGCGCGCAATGGCGTCATGGAGTTCCTCCTGATCAACCACCCTCTGGATTGTCCAATTTGCGACCAGGGTGGGGAGTGTGACCTTCAAGACCAGGCAATGGCCTACGGTCGCTCCGGATCCCGCTATGCGCTGAACAAGCGCGCCGTCGAGAACAAGAATATGGGTCCGCTGGTCAAGACCATCATGACCCGCTGTATCCAGTGTACGCGTTGTGTCCGCTTCGCCGCCGAGGTTGCTGGCGTTGAAGAGTTTGGCATGATTTCACGCGGCGAAGACGCCGAGATCACGACCTATCTGGAAAAGTCGCTCAGCTCGGAGTTGTCGGGCAACGTGATCGATCTGTGCCCTGTTGGTGCGCTGACCTCCAAGCCTTATGCGTACAATGCGCGCCCTTGGGAGCTGCGCAAAACCGAGTCTATTGATGTAATGGACGCGATGGGCGCAGCGATCCGCGTGGACGCCAAGGGCGATGGCGTCATGCGGATCATGCCGGTACTCAATGAAGAGGTGAACGAGGAGTGGATCTCCGACAAGTCGCGCTTCATCTGGGATGGTCTTGCCCGTCAACGGCTCGACAAGCCTTATATTCGCGAGAACGGAAAGCTCCGTCCGGCCAGCTGGAAAGAAGCGCTGGAGCGCACTGCCAGCCTCCTGGCGGGGCCGGCAGAAAAAATCGGTTTCCTGGCCGGCGATCTTGTTGAGGTCGAGCAGCTGAAAGCGGTCAAAGACCTGGCGGACAAGCTTGGTGTTGCCTCGGTCGATTGTCGGCCTGAGGGCGCATCCTACGGTGCCGACGGCGTACGAGAGAAATACATCCTCAATCCGACGCTTATGGGTGTTGAAGAGGCTGATGCGCTCCTGTTGATCGGCACCAACCCGCGCCTTGAGGCGTCCGTCTGGAATGCGCGTATTCGCAAAGCCTGGCTCTGGAACGAACTCAAAGTCGGTGTTGTCGGCGAACCGGTCGACCTGACCTATGATTATGCCCATCTTGGTGAAAGCCCGGCTGACCTTGCTAACCTTCTCAATGGGAAGGGTGAATTTGCCGACGTACTGAAAGGGGCGAAGAAGCCGATGATCGTTGTCGGCGAGCATGCCCTGATCGGAGAGCACGGCGCTGAAGTGCTCAAGGCTGCGCATCAGATCGCGCTTGATGCCGGTGCCATTTCTGAAGAGTGGACGGGGTTCGGTGTCCTTCACAATGCGGCAGCGCGCGTCGGCGGTCTCGATGTTGGTTTCGTGCCAGGCGAGGGTGGTTTGGATACTGCAGCAATGCTTTCCGGGGGGCTCGATACGCTCGTCCTCATGGGCGGAGACGATCATGATCTCAGCCGCCTCGGAGAGACGACGGTCGTCTATATCGGGCACCATGGTGAAGCAGGCGCGTCCAAGGCTGATGTCATTCTGCCATGCGCCGCGTACACAGAAATGGACGCGACCTTCGTGAACACCGAGGGCCGGGTGCAGATGACTACGAAAGCGGTGCAGCCGAAAGGCCAGGCTCGCGAAGGATGGGCGATCTTCCGTGCGCTTTCCGATGTGGTGTCGAAAACGCTCCCTTATGATTCGGCGGCAGAACTCAGAGAAGTACTGCGTGAGCAGAATCAGGTGTTTGGTGGACTTGGATTTGCTCCAGGCGCGGCGGGTCACGTCGCTCTTTCAACAGCGCCCGAAAAGGCGCAAGGGCTTGAGAGTGCGCGTCCTTTTGGCGCGGCAATTCAAGATTTCTACCTCACCAACCCGATTGCCCGGGCATCCAAGACGATGGCGGAGTGCTCGCTCATGAAGCGCGGCCTTGAAACGCCTGTAGCAGCGGAGTAGGCGAGCGCCATGAGTGCATTCATTCAAGAACATGGACTGTTGTTCGGCTGGCTGACCGTCATTGGTCAAATGCTGCTGTTCACGGTCGTCTTGCTGCTGTCGCTGGCCTTCCTCCTGTTGATGGACCGGAAGGTCTGGGCTGCTGTCATGATGCGCAAGGGGCCCAACGTCGTGGGTCCGTTTGGTTTGCTGCAGAGTTTCGCGGATTTCGGAAAATTCCTGCTGAAGGAAATCATCATTCCGGCGGGTGCGAACAAGACCGTGTTCCTGCTTGCTCCGATCCTGTCTCTCACGTTGGCGTTTGCTGCGTGGGCCGTGATTCCGGTCGCGCCGGGTTGGGTCGTCGCAGACCTGAATGTCGGTATCCTTTACCTGTTCGCGGTTTCCTCGCTCGGTGTTTATGGCATCATGATGGGCGGCTGGGCGTCAAACTCGAAGTATCCCTTTCTCGGCTCACTTCGCTCTGCAGCGCAGATGGTCTCCTATGAAGTCTCCATCGGCCTGATCATCATCACGGTGATCCTGCTGGTCGGGTCGATGAACCTGTCGGATATCGTCGCGAACCAGGAATCGGGTTTCTGGTCATGGCATGTGTTCAGCTTCAATCCCTCCGTGCTCTTCCCGGTGATGCTGAGGATGTTTGTGATGTTCTTTGTCTCTGCACTCGCAGACAAAAACCGTCCGCCATTCGATCTTCCCGAAGCAGAGTCGGAGCTGGTTGCCGGCTACCAGGTCGAGTACTCATCCACGCCTTATCTGCTGTTCATGATCGGCGAGTATCTCAACATCGTGCTCATGTGCGCAATGATGACGATCCTGTTCCTCGGTGGCTGGCACGGCCCAATTCCCCTTGGTGAAGACTTCGTTGCAAACTTCCCGCAGTGGATGGTCAATCTCGGTCACTTGGCCTGGTTCATGGCAAAGGTCGTCTTCTTCTTCTTCCTCTTCGCGATGGTGAAGGCCATCGTGCCTCGCTACCGCTATGACCAGCTGATGC
>JAYZBJ010000038.1:0-4572 GCA_036338795.1 Pseudomonadota bacterium
CTGGGCGCTGAGCGAGGACTGGAATTTCGAATTCGATTCCAAGGCAACGCTGTCGGAACCGACCTCGACCTTCAATCCAACCCTTCGCCTCAATGCGGCGGTGACTGACCAGGTTCGCGCCGGTATTTCCTATGATTTCCGCTATGAGACCGATCCACCGCTGATGACGGAGAATTATGACTCCGCCCTCAGGCTGGACGTGATGTACCGCTACTAGAGGTCAGGCGCTGCACTGCGCCTCCAGCTCTTCAAGCGCTGCAATCGAAACGGCAACATCATGCTCCGACAATGGATGCTGCTCGGCCAGCCTGTCCCATTGCGCGCGCGAGCGAGCGGTCCGGGCGCAGCCTTCGTCATTCATGCCCGCCTTGAAGTAAATGTCGGCGTAGAGAGCAAGGCTGTACGCCCATTCGCGCATCAGGCCGGTATCGTCCGGACTGGCTTCAATTTCGGCGGAGTTATGCCGCTCAGCGGCGCGAACGGCAGCAATGGCAGCATTATGGTCCCCGGCGAAAGAGAGTGTCTTGGCCTGTTCGTCCTGGACGCCGCCCAGCATCCGCTTGAGCCAGGCATCCTCAGGATCACGCGCCAGCAGCTCTTCGGCGATGGACCGGGATTTCTCCATCTCTGCCAGCGCCTCGTCGAGCCGCTCCTCCGCGCGCAGCACCGCCCCGCGTTCATAGTGGATTGTGACAAGAGACCGGTATGGCTTGGTGTTATCCGGCTCGGCTTCGTATGAGGCATAGCGCAGCCGCACGGCCTCATCCCAATAGGGCAGGCTGTCGGTGGCGATTTCGGTCTTCTGTGCCTGACGAACCAGCGCCCGAGCGAGTTCGACATTGATCGAACCGAGCAGCAACTTTGCTTCGGCTTCCTCAGGATATGCCGCGACCAGCGCCTCACCGGCGGCGAGCGCGTCTTGCAGGATTTCTATGCCTTCTGCATCCCGGTCCATCCAGGGCAGGGGAACGCCGGACATCATCGTCGCGCGGACATGCTGGCGGTGATCGTCGAAGCTGGCGTCGGGCCGTTGTGCGAGTTGCCGGTACATTTCAGCGGACAGGGCGGCGAGGTCATGCGCGCGCTGGTTCTCATCCGAGGAGACGTAGACATGCGTCGACAGTGAGAAAGCGACCTCTCCAAGCGTGCGGATTGCGCGTGGATCGGTGGGGTAGGCGGCGTGGATGGCCTGAGCTTGTGTGAGGGCCGATTCCAGCATCTCGCCGGCTTCACCCCTTCGGCCAAGATTGGCGTTCTTTGGATTACCAATAATGTCCGCCAGTCGCTTGTAACCACGGCTTGCTTCCAGCTGCACATCCAGCGATGCGCGCGTGTCGCCGCTCAGTGAGTCCAGATAGGATTGCGATTCGTCGGCCAGCATCGAGATGGCTTTCGTATTGCCGGTGACTTTCTCCATCTCGTCATACAGGTCGAACATCATGAAGGTCGCGAGTTCGCGGACGTCATTGAACCGCGCATCGGCCGCACGCCGGTTCTCAGAGGCAACATTGTAGAGCGTCGTCATGGTGATGAGACCGCCAATCAGGGCAATCGCGGCGGCGGCGGCCGCAGTGACGCCGATGCGGTGACGACTGAGATATTTGCCAATCCGGTAGGCCGTGCCACCATTGCGCGCACTGACCGCATAGCCGCTTTGATAGTTCGTGAGATCGTCCATCAAACCGTCCACCGAGGCATAGCGATCCTTCGGATGTTCAGCGGTCGCTTTCCCGATGATCGCCAGGAGATCTGCATCCATCTGGTCTCCGTCGAGGAGGGCCGAAAGGACCCTGCCAAGCGAGTAGATGTCTGAGAGCGTGTTTGCGCCGGTCCCGGATGTGCGCTCAGGCGCTGCAAAGCCCGGCGTGTAACTCATTGATGCGACCGTCGCATCGTTCGACGTCTCTTCCTGCTCAGCCGTCGGTTTGGCGATGCCGAAGTCGATCAGTTTCACATAGCCGTCCGGCGTGACCAGCACGTTGGCGGGGGTGATGTCCCGGTGGATGACCAGATGCTGGTGAGCATGTCGTACGGCGTCACACAGGTCAGCGAACAGCGACAGCCTCGCCGGCCGGCCAAGCTCCTGTTCGTCGGCCCAGTCGGTGATCGGCGCGCCGTCGACACGTTCCATGACGATATAGGGAGAGCCGTCTTCAGCCTGCCCCCCATCGTAAAGTCGCGCAATATGCGGGTGGTTCAGGCTCGCCAGAATGCGCCGCTCATGCTGGAAACGTTCCACGAGCGCATCCGATAGTGCGCCCGGACGGACCACCTTGATGGCAACGATGTGTTCAAAGTCTTCGGTATCGCGCCGGCCTTCATAGACCGCGCCCATCCCGCCTTGTCCGATCAGCCCGCTAATGCGGTATGCACCGACCTTCGGCGGAAGGGGGGCGTCCTCCTGGTCTGTGGCAGCACCGCCGGTTCGCAGCAGGCGCGCATCGCTCGTGTCTGCTCTTAGAAGCTTTTGGACGCGCGCGAGCAGAGCGGCGTTTCGCGCGCATGCCCGCTCAACCCAGTTTTCCCGATCCTCCGAAGGCTGGTCGAGCGCTTCGGAGAAGATTGCCATCGCCTTTGCGTCAAGCGAATCCGTGTTCATTGCGGCTCGCATCGTTGAGGCAGTCGAGCAACCATGCCCGCGCCACGCGCCATTGGCGCTTGATGGTCGAAATGGAGGCTCCGGTAACTTCGGAGATGTCTTCGAGGCTGAGGCCGCCAAAATAGCGCAGCTCCACGATTTCCGCCTTCTGCGCGTCGATGACGTGTAGCCGGATCAGCGCCTTGTCGAGCGCTTCCAGTTCCACTTTCTGCAAGCCGCCATCGACAATATTCGTGACCAGCGTGACCCGGTGGTGCCCGCGTTTGCCGGACTTTTTCTTGCGGGCATGATCAATCAGTGCGCGTCGCATTGCCCGCGCCGCCAGCGCGAGGAAATGAGCCTTGTCGGTCCATTCGATCCGGTCGAGGTGGATCAGGCGGACAACCGCTTCGTGGACCAGGTCTCCGGTGGAAAGAGAGGCATTGCTCTCAGAGCGCAACAAGGCAGCCGATACCTGGCGCAGTTCGGAATAGAGAAGCTCGAACAAACGGTCCCGAGAGGCCAGATCGCCCTCGCGCCAAGCGTCGAGAAGGGTCTTCGTTGCAGCTTCGGCAGCTATAGCCATTTTGTCCGTCTCCCCACTTAAAGCCTTCCACAAGAGCGATCAGGCCGCAAGTGGAGCAGCAATTCGCGGGCCCAGAAAATTTTTTTGAAAATGTGTGAGCCGATTTTCCGGCTGGCCGCGCCTCGTTCAGTAGACCCGCTGAATTCGAGGAAACGGACATGTCGGAAACCTTGGAACAGATACCACCGGAAGCCTGGCCGCTCATCACCATGCTTTTGAACGTGACGATGGCTGTCGCCTTGGTCTGGTTCCTGGCCACTGTATTCGTCTGGTGGCGGCGGCAGGCGTCAAACCTCACGCCAGTACAGGCCGCTGGTAAGAAACGGGCCGCCCAACCTGATTTCCTGAATGTCGACCAGACAGCCCGCGCCGAGGCGATTGCCCGGGGCGCTGCCTTTGATGAAACGCTTGAAAAGCGTGAGCGCGAAGAAGCCCGCGCCAATGTGAAGCGCATTTCGCTCGCGGGCCGCATCGCTGGGCTGATCAGCCTGGTCATGTCGCTCTTCACGCTGGCGACCATGATCTATGGCGCGATCTTTCAGGTCAGCCGCATGGGTTCGCTGATGGAGGAATATTCCTCGTTTGAGCGGATGGGCGCCGTTGTCGCCAATCACCCGATCGCATTCGCCGTGACGACGCTGATCATCGTCGTCCACGTCTACCACTTCTTCAAACGCCGCCAATGGCAGGAGGGCTGATCCATGGCCTCGCAACCTCTCGTCCTGACCGATCCGGACCTTCTTGCCGAGTTCGTCCGTGAGTCTGAATTCAAGACATTCTTCGAAAAACGTTTCGCGACACCACCCGATCTTGAGGCGCTGTTGTTTCGCAATGGCGAGCTGATTGACACCTATAAAGGGGCACACTTTTCGGTCGGCGGACTGGCGAATGGGCTGAAACGTGTCATTGGCGGGTCAAGCCATGTTGCCCTGATGCTGGCTGACCTGAAGCCGTTTCAGGTTCACTTGCCCGTACGCGGCCTGTCAAAGGACAAGGTGGAGATAGAAGGGCTCGCCACGCTTGAGCTGCAGCTCGATCCTGACAAGCCAGCCAACATTCTGGGCCTGATGAGCGGTGTGACGCGCAACGAAGCTGGACGCGAGGAGTCCGATTACGCCTCCGCTGGCCGCAAGAGCCTGTCCCGGCTCGACGTCCTGGAGCGCATCGCGCCGCATTTTTCTGACCGCGTGTTCGAAGCGGCGGTCGGTCGGGTCAATGCGAGTGATATTCGCGGAGAGCGCGGACTGCAGGACAAGATCCAGGCGGACATGATGCACGAGGCAAAGCGCGTCTGCGGAGATCTTGGCGTGCTCGTCCGGGCTGTGTCCGTCGAATGGGCCATCAACGAGGTCGAGCGCGAAGCGTTTGCGAAAGCCCGGTTCGCCCGCGAACAGGGCATGCTCGATCA
>JAYZBJ010000039.1:0-12571 GCA_036338795.1 Pseudomonadota bacterium
GTCTGCATCGCTGAACACCAAGTTCGCCGTCAGCCGAAATCACCTCTTCATGAAAGAGAAGCTTGTCGCGCTGATCCTGCGGGAGCTGAAGCGGGCGGAACGCGGCGCGCTCGATACGTCGAACCTTGCGCCGGTAGCCGCCGCGATGCGCGCACCAAGCAACCTCGATTTACCCGTCTATCTGACGAGGTTCGCGGGCAATATGGCGGCGCGCCTTATCGAGAAAGCCGCGACGAAAATCGGGCTTCGTCCCGGAATGTTTTTCCTGAAGACGAGCGATGCTACCCTGTCCCAGGCCGATCCGTCCGCCATGCGGGCCCATCCCACGCCAGCCAACGAATATTATGCCGACCCGTTCCTGTGGGACCGGGATGGCGAGACCTGGTGTTTCTTTGAGGTCTATGACTACACGACAGGCCGGGGCCATATCAGCGCAGGTCGTTTCGATGCCGGTGAGCTGGTCGACGTGACCTCTGTCCTCAAGACGGACTATCACCTCTCATTCCCGTTCCTGTTCGAGCGGGATGGCGAACTTTACATGATGCCCGAAACCTGCGGCGCCAACAGGATCGAGACCTGGCGCTGCGTGGAGTATCCGCACCGCTGGGAGCGCGAAGCGACGATCCTCGACAACGTCATCGCCGCAGATTCAAGTCTCGCACAGATCGGTGATGACTGGTGGTTGTTCACGAACATCTCCAACGATCCGTTCGGTGAGATGAACTCCGAGCTTCACCTCTACAAGGTGGACGGACCGGGCATGACCGAGCTGACGCCGCACGTGCTGAACCCGGTGGTGTTCGACTCCCGTACGGCGCGTAATGGCGGCCGAATCCTGGAGCGGGATGGTGCCTATTACCGCATTTCGCAGGATAATTCGCACGGTCGCTATGGGTATGGCGTCAATGTGATGAAGATCGACCACATCTCCTTGGACGATTACCGCGAGACCATGGTCCGCAAGATCGAGCCGGATTTCGAACCCGGCGCAATTGGGTGTCACCACCTGGATTCACGTGGCGACATGGTGGTCATGGATGTGCGCCGGCGTGTCGGCGGCTTTGCCAGCAAGGGTAGGGCAGCGAGGCGCCGCCATGGATAGTATTGAGCGCATCGTCGTTATCCACGATTACAGCATCGCTGAAGGTGGAGCGGGCATTCTCGCACTGAAGGCCGTCGAGCAATACCGCGCGCGCGGCTACCCCGTAACGATGATCACGGGGCAGGCTTCGACGGAACACCTTGAAAGCCTCGGTGTCAGCGTTGTCGGGCTGAATTCGGCGGGCCTGCTGGAGCAGTCTGCGGTCAAGGCCATGCGAGACGGGCTGCACAACTCGGCAACGGTAAAGCTGATCTCGCGCTGGATCGCAGAACATGACACGCCGGGCACGGCTTACCATCTCAACAATTGGGCACAGATCCTGTCACCGACGATCTACAAGGCCTTGCGGCCTGTCCTGCATCGTACGCTGGTGACCTGCCATGACTTTTTCAATGTGTGCCCCAACGGGTCTTTCCTGAATTTCGGGACGTCTGAACCCTGCAATGCGCGCCCGCTGTCTGCCGGGTGCTTTTTCAAACAGTGCGACAGGCGGAATCCGATCCACAAATACTGGCGGTTTGCGCGGCATATGCACCTGAACCAGATCGCCCGGTTTGACCACAACCCCGCGACCTTCTCTTTTATCCATCAGGAAATGCGCGAGAAGTTCAGGCGGGCAGGCTTTGGTGCGCCTGAGACAGAGGTCATTCCCAATCCGGTGGACCCGTGGACAAATGCGCGTATCCGGGCGGAGAAGAATTCCGGCTTCCTGTTCGTTGGCCGCCTCGGCCGCGACAAGGGGGCGGACATTGCCATGAAGGCGACCGCTGATGCGGGGACGGCGATCACGATGATCGGCAGCGGTGAGCTGGAGCAGGATGCCCCGCACAGATTTCCGCATGCCCGCCTGACAGGATGGCTCAAACCGGAAGAGATCGCTGGCTATGCGCGCCACGCGCGTGCGCTGATTGTGCCGAGCCGCGTGACCGAGCCGTTCGGGCTCGTGATCCTCGAGGCGGCTATGAGCGGCCTTCCGGTCATCGTTTCGGATTCGGCGTACCTTTCGCGGGATGTCGAGCAGATGGGCTTCGGGCGTCGTTTCTCGGTGAATGATCCACGCCGCCTGGTCGACCTCATTCAGATGCTGGCCCATGACGATGGCATCGTGAAGGAAATGAGCCAGCGTGCTTTCGAGACAGCCTCCTCGCTCTGCCACACCACGGCCACATGGACTGAAGCCAATCTGGACGTCTTCCGCCGCAAGCTTGCTGCCACGGGTGTCGGTCGTCTTTCGGCCGCTGAATAGAGCGATTTCCTGATCACGAAAAAATGCGTCTCAACCGATTGGACGAACGCGGTTTGGCGATGCTATGCCTTGCGACAGTTGCCGATGCAACAAGTTGCGATGCAGCCTCTCAGGCCTGCGCGCGGCTGTGATCCGACGGGAGATACCATTGATGAAAACTGCACTGTTTATTGGCGCATCCGCGCTCGCGCTTGCGGCCACCGCGTGCACTACGACGACTGATTCACTCGAGTCCGCTGAAGGCACGATGACCGAGCAGGCGGCCCCTGCCGAGACCGCTCCGGCAGACGAAACGACCGAAATGGCTGCGGACTGGCGGATCCTGACCGCAGAATGGGACGGTGCATATGGCGGCGTCCCGCCCTTCGACCAGGTTGAAGTATCAATGTTCCAGCCTGCGCTCGAAGCCGGCATGAAAACCGCACGGCAGGAAGTCGGCGCGATCGCCATGCAACGCTCTGCGCCGACGTTTGAGAACACAATTCTGCGCCTGGAAAATGCAGGCTCGGAACTCGACCGTGTGTCGCGCATCTTTGGCATCTGGTCATCGAACCTCAGCAGCCCGGACGTGCAGGCTGTACAACGGGAGATGGCGCCGAAGCTGGCGGCATTCCGCGATGAGTTCTTCCAGAATGAGGCGCTCTTCAACCGTATCGAAAGCATCTACAAGGGCGAGACATTTGCGTCGCTCACGCCTGAGCAACAACGTCTCGTCTGGGATTACTACACTGACTTCACGCGCGCAGGGGCAGGCCTTGAAGGCGATGCGAAAGCCCGTGTGGCGGAGATCAATCAGGAGCTGGCCACGCTCTACACCGAATTTTCCAACAATCTTCTCCACGATGAAGAAGCGTATGTGACGTGGCTCGATGAGGGTGACCTTGAAGGCCTGCCGCAATCGGTGATCGATGCAGCCAAATCGGCAGCGGCCTCGCGCGAGAATGAGGGCGGGGAATATGCAATCCTCAACACGCGCTCTTCGATGGATCCGTTCCTGACCTATTCGACCGACCGCGCGCTGCGTGAGAAAGTCTGGCGCACCTATTATTCGCGCGGCGACAATGGTGGCGAGTACGACAATAATGCCATCATCGGCGAGATCATGAAGCTGCGGGCCGAGCGCTCTGAACTGCTCGGCTATGACAGCTTCGCCCACTGGTCGATCGAGAAGGCTGTGGCCGGAACGCCTGACGCGGCGATGGACCTGATGATGAAGGTCTGGCCTGCTGCAAAAGCCAAGGTCGCCGATGAGGTCGCTGCGATGCAGGCCGTCGCCGACGCTGAAGGTGCCGACATCACCATCGAGCCGTGGGACTACCGCTTCTATGCAGAGAAAGTCCGTCAGGCAGAGTACGACTTCGATTCCGAAGCGGTAAAACAGTACATGCAGCTGGAGAAGCTGCGTGAGGGCATGTTCTGGATGGCAGGCGAGCTCTACGGCATGGAGTTCGCGCAGGTCGATAACGTTCCGGTTTTCCATGAAGATGTCCGCGTCTGGGAAGTGACCCGCGACGGCGACCATGTCGGCCTATGGTACTTCGATCCATATGCGCGCTCCGGCAAGCGCTCGGGTGCGTGGATGAACGCCTATCGCACGCAGGACAATATGGACGGCTTCACGACGCCGATCGTGTCCAACAACTCCAACTTCGTGAAAGGCGCCGAAGGCGAGCCTGTTCTGATTTCCTGGGACGACGCCACGACGCTGTTTCATGAATTCGGTCACGCGCTCCACGGCCTGAATTCGGACGTCACCTACCCGACGCTGGCAGGCACGGCCGTGCCGCGTGATTATGTCGAGTTCCCGAGCCAGGTGCACGAGAACTGGCTGCCGACGCGCGAAGTGCTTAGCCAGTACGCGCTTCACGTCGACACCGGGGAGCCAATCCCGCAGGAGCTGGTCGACAAGATCGAGCGGGCTGCGAATGCCCGTCAGGGCTTTGATACGACCGAATATCTCGCCAGTGCGCTCGTCGATATGAAGCTGCACACGATGACGGACTTTACCGGCTTCGACGCAGACACGTTCGAGCGTGAAACGCTGGACGCCCTCGGCATGCCGTCCGAGCTGCCGATGCGGCACCGGACACCGCAATTCGCGCACATCTTCTCTGGCGAGGGCTACGCGGCTGGTTACTACGCCTACCTCTGGTCTGACACGTTCAGCGCTGATGCGTGGGAAGCGTTCGAGGAAGCGGGTGGTCCGTACGATGAGGAAACGGCCGCAGCCTTCCAGAAATGGATCCTCTCGGTCGGCAACACCATGGCGCCGCTCGATGCCTACAAGGCGTTCCGCGGACGCACGCCGGACACAAACGCCCTGATGCGCGACCGGGGGTTCCCGGTGCCGAACGAGGCGGCCGGTGCAAACGGCCCTGGCGGTAAATAAGCCTATCGTCCCGGCTGCGATACGGCCTCTGTGGGGGCGCGTCGTAGCCGGGACATTCTGCCACGCATAATTTGGTAACTATTTCCGCGTCTCATCTGGACGATACGGGCGGATCATCACACTATGTCGCCTGTTAACCCTGTTGAAAAACAGGTTAGCTGACCGGAAGGGGACGAGGTTTGAAGAAAAGCCTTACTTGCATGGCCGCAGCCTGCGCATTCGCTGGTGTCGCCGCTGCTGATCCAAATGTTGTTTCCATCCAGGTGCAAATCCCGGATTTCAGTTCCATCATGCAGGCGTCGCAGGAGAATGCGGCGAGCACGTTTGCCGTCAACGGTGTCGAGCCGAGCGTCATGCTTCGCATGCCGGAAACGATGAGCGACACAGACCGCACAATCGTTCTCTATTCGCACGTCAACACGCCCATGTCGGTCCGCTTTGATCCGACTGGCAATGGCGCTGAGATGGCACCACGGGAATTGCTCGAAACGCGGCTGCAACACTATGTGCGGCGGACGTTCGAACTTGCCGATGGGCTCGACACGATTGAGACCGATGACCACTTTGCCCATGTGGTAATTTCAGCGCACTGACCACAGCAACTGTCACTGATTCTGACTATCGCTTGACGGGCGCGTTAAATCTTAGATAACCATTGTTCGAAAGCTCTGAAGGGACGCGGAGCCGGTGGGACATGAAGTTTATTTTTGCAGCCATTACCTGTTTGGCGCTGGCACTCATTGCGGGCCTTGATGCATCCGCACAGCTGGCGATCGACAAGCTCTGGATCGATTTTGAGAACCCGTCTGATACGCGGGGTGACCTGCTGCTCGTGAATGAGAGCCAGGATCGCTACTATATCGACGTGACGTCCTTCGAGATCGTCAATCCCGGTACCGAGGAAGAAGAGCGGGTCACCTATGCTGACCCGGAAGAGCTTGGCTTGCTGGTCACGCCTAATCGCATGATCCTCGACCCCGGCCAGTCCCGTTCTCTGCGCGTCATCCGCATTCCGGGTGATATGAGCAGTGACCGTGTCTACCGTGTGCGGATCGAACCGAAGCTGGGCGATATCTCCGCAGAAGGCTTCGAGAGCGAGCGGACGATGGTGATCAAACTGCTCACCGCTTACGAGGTGCTCGTGACCTCCCGCCCGCGCAATGCGGCAGCGGATATCGCGCCCGTGCGCGAGGATGGCGCGATCAAGCTGACCAATAGCGGCAACACCAATGCCCTGATCTACGATGTCTATCTCTGTGAAGCGGGGATCGAACCAGATGAGGAAGGCACCAATGGCAACAAGGTGAGCACGCGGCGGCTTCATCCGGGCAATGAATGGACCATTCCGACAGAAACGGCAGAACAGCGTCTCTACGCAAAGGTGAAAATGACGGACCGGGGGCAGGACGCAACTCTCATCTTTTGAGTTAAATCAGAAAACTCACAGTATTATCCGCAGAAGAGGAAAGCCTCACTCTCGCTCTCACGAACGAGAGTGCTCTTGTGCGCAGAATCTGCTTAAATCGTTCAAAAATTTAGATTATTTTGGAAACTTTTCCGCCGAATACCCGTTGAGCAGATGTTAACAATCCGTTAACACTGGGGTGGGGGTGTATCAGTTTGTCTTTTGCGTCCCCGCAATTGCAATTATACCTAGGGTGTATTCCAATGAAGAAAATGACTACCCTTGCCGCAGCCTCCGTGCTGATGGCGGGAAGCGCGTTTGCTCAGGTGAGCGGCACGCTTGGAACGTCTTCTGAAGCAGACGTTTCCGTTGAAGCGACCATCGCGAAGATGGTTCGCATCGGCGGCCTCGACGGCCTCATGGAAGTCGCTATTGATGCAGCTCGCCTCAACAGCAACTTCGGTCAGTCCCGCGAGTCCCAACGCTTCTGCGTTTACTCGAACGTGAACTCGACCGGCGATTACCTCGTCGAGATCTCCAGCTCCAACCCACGTGGCCCGAACGGCAACCCGTACGTTCTGACCAATGGCACGGAGAACCTGAACTACTACGTTCATTTCAACGACGACTTCGCCAACCCGTTCAACTTCATCAATCCGGGCATCCAGTACAGCCGTTCCACGACGGCTGGTGGCCTGCCGCGTCCGACCGATCTGGACTGCGGTAACGTTTCCGGTGGTGAGAACGCTGAACTCGTCGTCGGCTTCCGCAACAGCCAGGTCCTCGCCGTTCCGGCTGGCACCTACAGCGGCATGCTGACGATCACTGTTTCGGCTCCTTAAGCCCTGACAGTGCCTACGATCGGGTGGCAGCGTCCTTGCAGGGCGTGGCCACCCGCATTTCGTTTCTAGTGTTTCGTCGGAGACCGGATGGTTCTGATGTGTTTTCGCCCCGAGGCCTGCATGGCCGCTGCCCTGTTGGCAGCCATGATGACGCTCAACGCGCATGCCGGGGAAACGCAACCTGAAACCAGCGAAGTCCAGCGCCAGGGAGCCGCTTCCAGCGCCGATGAGACAGAATTACGGGTCTATGGGGCGCAACAGATGGACGTCGAATGGCGCGGCCAGCGCGCCGTCAGGATGTCGCGCAATCTCTGCATCGCATCCTCGACGGGCAGCTTCCGGCTGATCATTCGGAATATCGGTGCGTCCGGCCCCGATCTTGGAGCTGGGGGGCTCCAATACATTGCGCGGTTCAAGGCCCCGAACGGCGCGTTCGAAACCGCGCGCCTGCCGAGCAATGGCCAGGCTTCATTTTCTGGCCGGGTTGACCCGTCCGAGGAATGCCGCGCCCGACCGAATGCCGAGCTTCAGCTGATCCTCACCGCTGATGAAGCCCTGAAGGGGGTCGCTGGCGATTATCAGAGCACGATCGAATTGTCGTTGGTTGCGCAGTAGGGGGAAGCAGGGGGCGTGTTGAGTAAATCCGGCGTCAGTTATCAGGCCCTGGCACTCGCCCTTGGCGTTGCGGTCGGCAAGGGGGCGTTGGTTGCGGAGGCACGGGAGCCGACCGTCACCACGACTCCGCCTGAGGGCTTTGCCGATCTCGACCAGATCTATTCCACCATCTACGACGTGTTCTATCTGGGCGACTATGTTGGCTCGTATTTCGGCACGCTGAATGGCTCGGTCTTCTCCTTCGAGAACCCGGATAATGTGGTCTCCGGCTTCGATGATGGCGTCGACAAGGACAAGCTGAAACAGCTCTTCTCCGAAATTCTTGCCGCGAATGGGCGCCTCGCCTGCCGACGCGGTGAAGCTGATGAGTGCGGAACGTTACCTGCCGGACAGAGCGGTGTGGTCGTCGATGCTAACCGCTTCCGCATCGATGTCAGCCTCTCGCGCGAATATCTCAATTCAGACATCGAACCGATCCGCTATCTGGGCGACCCGGTTTCAAAGCCGTCCTTCATCCAGAATGTCAGCTTCGCCGGATCGTTCTCGCAGAACAGCGAAAGCAATGACCGGGTGTCGTTCGGCCTCAATTCCATCGCAAGTGCGGGGCGCAATTCGCTGACTGTCCAGTCTCGCTACGACAACGATACCGGCGGGCGGATCGATGAATTCCGCGCTCAGCGGATCGAGGACAAGTGGAAGGGCAGCGCTGGCCTGATGCAGGCCCAGGATTCCGGCGTCGTGCGGTCCTATGACTTTTACGGCCTCGAATTCACGAACAATTCCGGCACCGTCCTGCGCCGCGAGGGCGGCGAAGAGCGCACGCCGCTGGATATCGTTCTGCCACGTCCGGCGACGGTGGAAATCTACAAGGACGGCTACCTCGTCAGCGCTCGCAACTACGATGCGGGCCTGCAGCAGCTGAACACCGAAGCCCTGCCATCTGGCTCTTACGCGGTCGAAATCGTCGCGCGGGCGGGCGGAGAAACGATCCTGCGTGAAACACGGTCCTTCTCGCGGACATCCAACCTGCCGGGCCCGGACAAGACACTATGGACGGTCCGTGCGGGCCTTCGTGCGAAGGAAGACTTTGGCCTTCAGGAGCTGAGCGGCGAGACCGGCGATAGGGACGACGATCTCGATTTGTTGCCCGAAGCGACAGAAGAACTCGCTGCCGAACTGCGTGTCTCCCACCGACTGACGGAATCTCTGAGTTTTTCCGGCGCTGTCACCTATGTGAACGAAAACCTGATCCCGGAAGCGGGCGTCGACTGGTATGCTGGCGTCAACCGGATTTCGGTCATCGGCGCGGCAGGCACGACGGGAGGTTATGCCATTACTGGCAGCTACAGCCGGCCGATCGGCAATGGCGGCGTCGCGGTAAGCTATCGCTCCACACGCAGTGGCAAGGACAATGTGGACTTCAATTCCGCGATAGATGGCAGTGACTATGATCCGTTCCTGCGGGACGAGGACCAGGTCAATGCGAGCATCTATGCGCCATTGTTCGGCGGATCGTTCAGTGTGCTCGGCAGCTATTCAACCAGCCCGGACATTCCCGATGACAGGTACCGCGTTGGAGCGCGTTATTCCAAGCGGCTGGACCTGCTGCAGAATGCCAACACCACGCTCAGCTTCGATGCCACAACGAGTGATCAGGAAGACAGGGTTGGCGTTCGCCTGACATTCTCACAGCGCACTTCCGAAGCGTCCCGCATTTCTGGTTCCATTGGCGCTGAATCCCGCCGGCAAACCCAAGGGGCCTGGGAAACCGACCCGACGGCGCAGGTCGACTACACGCGCACAGGCCGCTCCGGCTCAGTCGATTATGTCGGCACGGCAGGGCTCAGCACCAACTCGTTCGAGCACCGCGCCTACGTCGGTGCCAATGTGGTGGGTGATCTTGGTGCTATCGATGCGGCCTATGTCGTGGCGCAGCAGGAGCAGTCGGACGACCTGTCGACCCAGCTTACCTTTGGCGGTCATACTGGCTTCGCCGTGACGACCGAGGCTTTCCATCTTGGCATGCGTGAGCCGGGCGACGCGCTCATTATCGCCCGTGTGAAAAAGCCTGAGCCGCCAGCCGCAGAGCTTGCCGAAGCAGCCGAAAACTCCGGCGGAACGCTCGAAGACTACCTGTTCGAAGAGGATGATCACCGCCGCAGCCGGGGCGGGTATCGCATGGTCCTCAACAATCAGAGGCAGGGCTATCTCAAGGGCCGCAGTACGAGCGCTGTCGGCGTCAGTTCGCTGCAGCAATATTCCGTCGCGCTGGAGCCTGTGGACGCGCCTGAATACGACATAGACCTGACGCCACAGACCGTGCCGCTTTTCCCGGGCAATGTGGCGGTTATCGATTTCGAGGCGACCGAAGTTGCGACGCTCTTTGGGCGGATTGTATCGGATGATGACCAGGCGCTCGCCTTCGCCCGCCTGGAATCTGGCAAGGATCAGACGATTACCGACCAGCGCGGCTATTTCACGCTGACATCGGCCCGCAATGACCCGATCAAGGTCTACACATCGACCGGTCAGACCTGCGAGTTGCCGGTGACCGGGTTGCTGGTGGACTTCAGCCAGCCCGATGTGTTCCACCGCGTCGGCGACGTGAAATGCAAATAGGGTAGGGCAGCGCCCGGCGCGATAACGCCGGACGCCGGAATGATCAGCTTACGGCGCTGTCGAGCTGTGCCGAGAGTTCGGCTTTCAGTTCGCGCTTCAGGAACTTGCCACTGGCGTTTCGCGGGAGCGGCTTTTCAAGCATCCAGATATGACGCGGGACTTTGTGCTTCGCCATGATGGAAAGACAGTGCTCTCGCAGGCCTTCCTCTGTGAGACTTTCGCCAGGCTTCAGCACGATCGCCGCGGCGACCTCTTCTCCAAGGCGAACATCAGGTACGCCGAACACGGAGCATTCAGCGATTGCCGGATGGCGGTAGAGGGCTGCCTCAACCTCGGCGCAGTAGATATTTTCACCGCCCCGCAGGACCATGTCCTTCTTGCGGTCGACGATGTAGATGAAGCCATCCTCATCGAGGCGCGCAATGTCGCCGGTATGGAGCCAGCCATCGGTGATCGACTCTGCGGTGGCTTCCGGACGGTTGATATAGCCCTTGATGACGGATGAGCCGCGAACCCACAGCTCGCCGGTCTCACCGGGGGCAACCTCTTCATCGTCCGGGCCGACGCATTTCACTTCGAAGTTGGGCATGGCCGGACCAACGCTGTCCGGGCGATCGACATAGAAGTCCGCCGAAACGGAAGTGATGATGCCGCACGTCTCGGTCATGCCATAGCCAGTGTTCGGCCGGGCGTTCGAGACCTTGTCGTCAATCTTCTGGACAAGGTCCGGCGGAAGCTGCGCGCCACCACCGCCAAGCGACTGAAGGCTGGACGTGTCAGTTTTTTCGAAGTCGGGATGATTGAGGATTTCACGCGCCATGACGGGCACGCCGCTCATCGCGGACACCTTGTGCGTCTCGATCAGGCGAAGCGCCTCTTTCGGGTCCCACTTGTACATCAGCGCAATCGCACCGCCGGTCGCGGTGACAGCGTAAACGCCGCAATTGTTTGCCGTCACGTGGAAGAGCGGCGTTGTAATGAGACCGACAGGCGGTGCGTCGGGTACGGGTGGTTCTTCACCCGTGGCGAGTTGGACGGCCAGGCCCGATGAAACCCGTGCATAGAGCATGTTCATCAGGTTGGAGACACAGCCGCGATGGGTGAGCTGGGCGCCCTTCGGGAAGCCGGTCGTGCCAGAGGTGTAGAAGATGCAGGCGTCGCTATCGGGATCGACCTTCACATCCGGCAGGTCACCGCCCGTTGCGATCACGTCATCCCAGGGCGTCACACCATCAACCGGCTCCGGCAGGCGCACACCCACAAGCTTGATACCGTCTGCGACGCCCGGTTTTTCCTCGATGCGCTTCAGGCGCTCGACGTCGAGGAAGAGGACTTTCGGTTCGGAGTCCTTGATGGCGTATTCCATCTCTTCCGCGGTCCACCAGGCATTCATGCCTACAATGGTGATGCCGGCTGAGCAGCAGGCCCAGTAGATGATCATCCATTCGGGATAGTTGCGCATAGCAACGGCCACCCGGTCACCCGGCTTCACGCCCTGTGCGAACATCCAGTTGACGATGGCATTGGTGCGTTCATGCGTCTGCGCATAGGTCAGCACTTCATCCTGATAGATCAGGTAGGGGTTCTCAGCGAACTGCAGCGTCGATAGCCAGAACTCCCGAACGCTCGGTGGCGCGTTCTTGTAGGCGCGAATCCGGTTGCCCAGAATTTCCTGTTCAACGATCTCGAAATCGCCGCCAGGGCCTGTCAGCACAGCGTGTGCGCGTTTCAACTCGGCGTAATGCATTTTTCCTCCGGAAGGTCCGTATATCTTTTACTAGTGAAGTAACATGACGGTCCGTAAGGCGAAATGGTGGACCCTACGGAAACCTGCATATGCGAGACAGCAACCGTCCTGTAGCCGGAATCAGCGTTTCAGCACCTCGCCGTACCAGGCTTCCACATCGCTTTCGACCATGTCGAGCGGGCGTGGACCACCGTTCAGGATGGCTAGATTGAACGCCGCTGGATCAAATCGCCCACCGAGCACAGCTTCGGCTCTTTCGCGCATTTCGAGGATCCGTTGCCGGCCATAAAAGTAGGCGGATGCCTGACCGGGCCAGACGGCATAGCGCGCAACTTCCTGCTCCATCGCCGCGCGTGGCAAGCCCGTCGTCGAGACGAGATAGTCGACCGCCTGGTCGTGGCTCCACTTGCGCGAGTGGATGCCCGTATCAACGACAAGACGTGCCGCCCGGAACAGGATGGATTGCAAATAGCCGATGCGGCCCAGCGGATCAGTTGCGTAGAGCCCATGCGCGTCGGCAAGGTCTTCCGCATAGACGCCCCAGCCCTCGCCGAACGCCGTATCCCAGATCATCTGGCGCAGCAGGGGCACACGACCGCTACTGGC
>JAYZBJ010000040.1:0-3996 GCA_036338795.1 Pseudomonadota bacterium
TATCTGGGGCGCGCCGGCAATCCTCATGGGGTACGCCATAAATGGATGGCTTCTGGGCACGGGACGGACAGGCCAGCTACTGATTTTCCAGATCGTCCTGAACGGCACCAATGTGGCCCTGGATATCTGGTTCGTGGCAGGCCTTGGCTGGGGACCTGCGGGGATTGGCGCCGGAACCGCCATTGCCGAATGGGTCGCCCTCGCTTTCGGCCTCATCATTGTGCGTCACGGGTTAACCGTATCCAGAAACCTGTTCGATCCGGCGCGTCTGGCGGAGCTGATAAACGCAAACCGCGATATCCTGATCAGGACACTTGCCCTGCTCTTCTGCTTCGCTTGGTTTGTGAATGCTGGCTCCAGCCTCAGCGCAGCCACACTGGCTGGCAATCATGTGTTGCTGCAGTTCATCAGCGTCTCGGCCTTCATTCTCGATGGCTTTGCTTTCGTCGCCGAAAAGGAAATCGGCGAAGCCTATGGAGCGCGCAACCGGCAGCGCCTGCTCAGGGCGATGCGTGTCACCACCGAGCTGGCGCTGGTCTTCGGTGCCATGATTTCGCTGTCATACTATCTCGCGGGTGGCTGGATCATCGAGCGCTTCGTCGCAGACGCCGAAGCGCGCACCGTCGCACTGCAATTCCTGCCTTACTGCGCGCTGGTGCCATTTATCGGCATCGCCTGTTGGCAACTCGACGGTTTTTTCCTCGGCGCAACGCATGGCAAGGCGCTTCGCAATTCCGGTGTTGTATCCTGCATGCTTTATGTCGCGACAGACTTCGCGCTCAGGCCATGGCTTGGCAATACCGGCGTCTGGCTCGCATTCCTGACGATGTATATGTGGCGGGCAGGCGCACTTGGCCTTTACCTCCCATCACTTCTCCAGCGGACTAGCGAAACTCAGCGCCGACAGCCTGCTCCACGGACGTGAACCCCTCAGCGTGGAGCCGGGTCGCCAGATCCTGGTTGATTTCAGCAACGAGGTCAGGGCCGCCATAGACGAGCGCGGAATAAAGCTGGACGGCGTGCGCCCCTGCACGGATTTTGCCATAGGCGTCTGCACCACTGGCCACACCTCCGGCGCCGATGAGGTCGAACTCGCCGAAAATCTCCGATGCAAACTCACGCAGCACTTGTGTCGATTTCTCGAAAAGGGGCTTTCCGGAAAGGCCACCGGTCTCGCCTTTGTCGGCACTCCTCAAGGAGTCTGGTCGCTCAAGGGTCGTATTGGAGATGATCAGACCGGACAGCCAGCTGCCCGGTCCTCGCACCACCTCGATAATGTCCCGGATCGCGGTCTCATCGAGATCAGGTGCCACTTTCAGGAAAACAGGTTTCCGGTCTGCATCCTTCGCGTTCTGCCCCGCTTCGGCAAGCTCCTTCGATAGGCCCGTTCGCGCCGTTTCGACCGCGATGCCGCACCGCTCCAACAACTCCTGTAGAGCGCCCTTGTCCTGCAGCCCGCGTAGACCCGGCGTATTCGGCGAGGAGATATTGATCGTGATGTAGTGCGCATAGGGATACACCGCCGCAATGCCCGCTTCATAATCAGCGACGCGATCTTCACTGTCCTTGTTGGCACCGACATTCGCGCCGACAGGTGCCAACCGGTCATCCGCCTTGCGAATTCGCGCGGTGAAGGCACGCAGGCCCTCATTGTTGAAACCCATGCGGTTGATCACCGCTTCATCCTCGCTCAGCCGGAAGAGACGCGGCTTCGGATTGCCGGGCTGGCTCCGCGGCGTGACGGTTCCACATTCGACGAAGCCGAAGCCAAAGCGCAGCATCTGCGCGTAGACTTCGGCATTCTTGTCGAACCCCGCTGCGAGGCCAATCGGATTGAAAAGCTGCAGGCCCGCCTTGGGCAGCGTCACACGCGTATTCCACTGCAGCGGGCTGACGGCGGGCAGACCGATCCCCGCCTTCAAAGCCTTGATAGTTGCTGTATGAGCGGCCTCGGGCGGCAACATGCGCGCCAGACGAGTTCCGAAACCTGCAAGGGACATCAGCGAAGAGCCTCCGGAAGAACTGGATTGCCTTGGGCGTCGTTTTCCAGCGCCCAATGGCGCTTGGCCTCAGACAGGCGCAGAGTGGCATAGAGGTGGGGAAACAATTGTCCCCCGCGCGACTCTTCCCACTTCACATGGCCGCCAAAACGTTCGGCGACGAACTCGTAAAGATGCACACCGGTCTTCCCTGCATAATGTAGCGACAGCGTTTCGCCGACCTGACCGGCTGTCGACAGGTGCACATAGCCGTCACGGGCGTCGAGGTCCGTATCGGTATGACCCGCCGCCACGGCGCGCGCATGGTCATCGGCGTCGAGAATTTTGTAGACGAGCGTTTCAATCAGCATGGCTTGCTTCAAACAGGCTTTCGCGATCACGACAAGCCAGCAACTTGCTAGGTTTTTATTCCCATGATAGGAACGATCAGACTAACGGAGCATCTGTCATGAGACACAATGAGGTCTGGCGCGGCATCGACCTTCTGGCAGAACGCAACGGACTCAGCGCGTCTGGTCTTGCCAGGCTGGCCGGACTGGACCCGACGAGCTTCAATCCTTCCAAACGCTCCAGCAAGGATGGCCGCCCGCGTTGGCCCTCAACGGAGAGCATTGCGCGCGCCCTCGAAGCGGTTGGTGCCGGAATGGACGATTTTGCATCCCTGATCGAAGGGCGCCGCGGACCGACAGCCCCGCTTATCGGTTTTGCACAAGCTGGCGCAGATGGCTTTTTCGACGATGCCGGCTTTCCAGTTGGCGGCGGCTGGGACGAGGTACGTTTTCCCGGCCTGGGTGATGAACCGGTCTACGCACTGGAAATTTCTGGCGACAGCATGGAGCCGGCTTACCGGACAGGTGACCGGATTATCGTGGCACCTGGCGCCCAGCTGCGGCGGGGAGACAGGGTCGTCGCCAAGACATCTGGTGGAGAAGTCATGGCGAAGGTTCTCGGGCGGCAGACCGAGCGTCAGGTTGAGCTTCTTTCCCTCAACCCGGAGCACCCTGTCCGAAGCTTCAAACCCTCAGAAATCCTGTGGCTCGCACGCATTCTCTGGGTCAGCCAGTAAGAAGTTCGCCTTCGCAACCGCAGCACATTATCCGCTTGCCCTGAGGATAATCCGTATGCAAAGCCATAAGTCTGATGGACTGGGACAAACTGAAATCTTTCCACGCTGCCGCAGAGGCAGGCAGCCTGACTGCCGCTGGCGAAAGGCTGGGAATTTCCCAGTCTGCTGTTTCGCGTCAGATTTCCGCGCTTGAAGAACAACTTGGCGTGTCGCTGTTCCAGCGCCATGCGCGCGGCCTTGTTCTGACCGATGCCGGACACACCCTTCATCGCTCGACCATGGACATGGCGGCCGCCGCGCAATCGGCCAATGCAGCGCTCCGCGATCAGCAGGACATTGCTCAGGGCGATCTCGTCGTGACGGCGCCAGTCGCTTTCGGGTCGACCTGGCTGGTGCCGCGCATCGGCAATTTCATCAATTCCAATCCAGGCATGCGCATCGACCTTCGTCTGGACGATGGCGAATCGTACGACTTGCTGAAGCTGGAAGCAGAGTGCGCGATCCGCTTATGGGCTGCCGACAAGTCGGACCTCATCCAGCGCAAGCTCGGAACGGTTGCGACAAACCTTTACGCCTCGCCGGAGTACCTCAAGGCGCATGGCACACCGCGGACGCCGCAGGATCTCGATAATCACCGGATCATTGGCTACGGCACAGAGAACACCCCGCTCGATGCAATGAGCTGGGCCCAGCGCGTTGGACGGGACGATACACTGCCGCGCAAGGCCACCCTGATGGTCCGCAATGTACCTGCCATGTTGCGGGCGGTTGAGGCTGGCGTCGGAATTGCCGACCTGCCAGATTACATGGCGAGCGCGGTTCCACGCCTGGTGCGCGTCCTGCCGGATCATACAGGCCCGACCTTCGACCTCTTCTTTATTTACCCGAGCGACCTAAAGCGATCGAAACGGATCGCCGCTTTCCGGGACT
>JAYZBJ010000041.1:0-5834 GCA_036338795.1 Pseudomonadota bacterium
GACGGATGGGCAACTGACCGTGTTCATTACGGGCGGTAGCCAGGGCGCCAAGATTCTCGGTGACATCATCCCGCTTGCAATCGCGAACCACACGCCCGCGCCACTTCGTGCGAAGCTGAAAGTGGTGCAGCAGGTTCGCGAGGAGCAGCTCGATCAGGTCCGCGCAGTATATGAGAAGGTTGGCCTGTCGCATGAGCTGCAGCCGTTCTTCTCCGATATGCCCGACCGGCTTGCCGATGCGCATCTGGTCGTGGCCCGTTCCGGAGCAGGCACGGTGAGTGAGATTGCCGCCATTGGCCGTCCATCCGTCCTGGTCCCGCTCAAGATCGCGATGGATAACCACCAGGAAGCGAATGCTGAAGCGCTTGTCGATGCGGGTGCGGCTGACATGATCATTGAAGACAACTTATTCCCGAACCTGCTTGGCGAGTTGATCGCGGTTCGCCTGCAGGATGGGAAGGATCTTGAAAACCGCGCGGCACTCGCGCGCCAGGCTGGCACCGTGTCCGCAGCGAGCGACCTTGCAGACCTTGCAGAACAAGTGGCAAAGCAACCCGCATGACCCTCAAACCATCTCCCTTCGATATCGGTCCAGCGCACCTGGTTGGCATCGGTGGCATCGGCATGTCCGGCATCGCCGAAATCATGATCAACCTTGGCTACACGGTGCAGGGCTCGGACGTAAAAGAGAGCGCCAATGTCGAACGGCTTCGCGAGAAGGGGGCGACCGTCCATATCGGCCACACAGCCGAGAACGTTGCGGGTGCAGGCGCGGTGATAATCTCGTCCGCAATCAAGGGCGACAATGTCGAAGTGAAAGCGGCTCGCGCGCAAGGCATTCCTGTGGTGCGCCGCGCCGATATGCTGGCCGAGATCATCCGCATGAAGTGGACGGTCGCTGTCGCCGGTACGCACGGCAAAACAACGACAACGACAATGGTCGCCGCGCTGCTCGATGGCGCGGGTATCGACCCCACCGTCATCAATGGCGGCATCATCAATGCCTATGGTTCAAATGCCAAGGCGGGCACGGGTGACTGGATCGTGCTGGAGGCGGATGAAAGCGACGGCACATTCACGAAACTCCGTCCGACCATCGCAATTGTGACCAACATGGATCCGGAGCACATGGAGCACTACGGCTCGATGGACGCCCTGCGTAAAGCCTTCGATACTTACGTCGGCAACATTCCCTTCTATGGTTTCGGAGTGCTGTGCACGGACCATCCGGAAGTGTCCGCCATGGTCAGCCGCGTCTCTGACCGGCGTATCCTGACATATGGGTTCAACCGTCAGGCCGATGTGCGGGCTGTGAACCTCGTGTCTGATCCTGACGGTGTGACCTTCGATGTCATGGTTCGCGGGCGGATGGGGCGTGACGATTACACGATGGATGGTGTGCGCCTGCCAATGGCTGGCGATCACAACGTCTCCAATGCGCTTGCGTCCATTACGGTCGCGCTGGAACTCGGCGCCACTGAAGAGCAGATCAAGCACAGCTTCCGAAACTTTGGCGGCGTCAAGCGGCGGTTCACCCCTGCGGGTGAGTGGAATGGTGTTCGCATCATCGACGATTACGGCCATCACCCGGTTGAGATTTCTGCGGTGCTGAAAGCGGCCCGCGCCATGCAGGGGCCGAACCGTGTCATCGCCGTCGCCCAGCCGCACCGCTATTCGCGCCTGCACGATCTGTTCGAGGATTTCTCGCAGTGCTTTCGCGAGGCTGATATCGCGCTGATCGCGCCAGTTTACGCGGCGGGCGAAGACCCGATTGAAGGCGCGTCGCACGCAGAACTGGTGAGCAGCATCGCAGCGCATGGCCACAAGGACGTGCGGGTCCTCAAGTCCCTTGATACATTACCTGACGCGATCCGCGGCATCGCCCAGCCCGGAGACATGATCGTGTGCCTCGGCGCGGGTGATATCACGGCGCACGCCAATGCGCTGGCTGAGAGGCTTGGTGACTGATTTGCGGGACTGGAGAGACACGCTTCCCACAGTGCGCGGCAAGCTGATGTTCGATCAGTCGCTGGCGCCTTTCACATGGTTCAGGGTCGGCGGTCCGGCGGATGTGCTCTACCTGCCCGCCGACGAAGATGATCTTTCAGAGTTCCTGAAAGCCCTGCCTGACGACATTCCGGTCACGTTTATCGGTGTCGGTTCGAATGCAATCATCCGTGATGGTGGTATCGAAGGCGTCGTTATCCGACTGGCCGGTCGTTATTGGGGTGAAACCAGGCGCGTCGAACCCAATTCGCTATTCGTGCGGGCGGGGGCGCTCGACCTGTCTGTCGCAAAGGCTGCCGCGAAAGAGGGCATTGCGGGACTGAGCTTCTTCTCGGGTATTCCCGGTTCCATCGGCGGCGCGGTGCGCACAAATGCCGGGTGCTATGGCCGTGAGTTGAAAGATGTGGCCAATCAGATCGAGGGGATCACGAGCTCAGGCGAAAAAGTGCGTTTCGAGGCGGAGATTGCCCAGTATGGCGACCCCAAGATCGAGTTCTCATATCGCCACACGAACTTCCCGGAAGACGTCATTGTCACTGGCATCCTCGTAACCGGTTCAGGCGAGGCGGACCCGGCGATCCTCGAGCAGGAAATCGAAGAGCATCAGGCGCGCCGCGCGGAGACGCAGCCAATCAAGGAAAAGACGGGCGGCTCCACCTTCGCGAATCCCGATCCGCCCGGCGCCCCAAACCAGCGCTCTAGCTGGAAATTGGTCGATGCTGCGGGCTGCCGTGGGCTGCGGGTCGGCGGTGCTCAGGTCAGTGAAAAGCACTGCAACTTCCTGATCAATACCGGGGATGCCACTGCTGCTGATATCGAAGCGCTTGGCGAGTTGGTCAGGGCGCGTGTGCTTGATGTGACCGGCGTTGACCTGCGATGGGAAATTCGCCGCATCGGACGCATTCAATAGCAAACGCTGAAGAAGGGGACATACATGAAACTGGCACTTGCGGGAATTGCAGGGCTTGCGCTTGCCGGTGCGGCCAGCGCACAGAACCTCACGACGATTGTCACAGACGATGCGGTACAGACGGCGTTTACTGCGGCCGGAGGCGAGAATGTTCGCAAGGTCAGCGGTGCAGGCGAAGAGCCGATCTGGGTTGGCGAGTTTGGCGATGAGAACTTTTATGCAAACGCGGTCGCCTGTCAGGATGGGTATGTCGACTGTCAGGGGTTGCGCCTGGTCGCGATCTATCCCTACCCGGAATCGACGACTGATCAGTCTTCTTTCCTGAAGAGAGCGAACGAGATTTACGCAGCGGTCAAGGTCGTGTCATTCGACGAACAGAACTTCCTGATCAACTATTACATCATCCTCAATGGCGGGGTGACGCAGGAAAACCTGAACGAAACCATCCGTGTTTACGTGGATCTCGTGGGACGTACGGTTGAGCGTCTGTTCTCCGCCGAGGACGAATAGGGTCTCGCGAACAGGTCGCCAACTTACTGCAGACGCAGTTGCAACGTAGCACTGCCTTAATTTCTAGCCGCCACCATGATTGTCTCGTGCTGGGCTGATTTGGCCCGGCTGATAGTTTGGAGGATGGCATGAAGCGTGTCGCGGTCGTTTATGGTGGCTGGTCTTCGGAGCGTGAGGTGTCCGTTTCATCTGGGACACAAATGCTGCGTGCTGCAAAGGCAGCGGGCTATGATGCAGTTGGCATAGATGCGACTCGTGATCTTGCGCGCCAGATCGCCGAAGTGAAGCCGGATGTCATCCTGAACGGCCTGCATGGCCCTTGGGGAGAGGACGGTTGCGTTCAGGGACTCTTCGAGATCCTGGATATTCCTTACTCCCATTCAGGTGTCACCGCATCTGCGATCGCAATGGACAAACGTAAGTCCAAAGCCGTTTACCAGCAGGCTGGCCTCGACATTGCCCAAGATGTGGCAGTCACGAGGGAAGAAGCCGCACGCGCTCATCCTCTGGCACCGCCCTACGTCATCAAGCCCGTCAATGAAGGGTCCAGCTTCGGCGTCGTCTTTGTGCGGGAGCAAAACAATGGTCCGTCGCAGTTCGTCCTGTCGGATGACTGGAAGTATGGCGACAACCTAATGGCCGAAGAATACATCCCCGGACGTGAACTCACCGTGGCTGTTCTTGGGGACAAACCCCTCGCTGTAACCGAGATCACAACGTTAAGGGAGTTTTACGATTTTGATGCAAAATATGCAGCTGGTGGATCGCGCCATGTCGTACCCGCAGATGTGCCCGAGCAGGTTACCCGCAAAGCGCTCGAGGCAGCTATGACGGCGCACAATGCGCTCGGGTGCCGGGGTGTGTCGCGGTCCGATTTTCGATTTGACGAAGACAAGGACCGGCTCGTGATTCTGGAAACCAACACCCAGCCAGGCATGACACCGACCTCGCTTGTTCCTGAACAGGCGGCCTATACCGGCACGACTTTCGAGGAGCTCGTTACCTGGATGATCGAGGATGCGTCATGCCGCAGGTAAAAGGCAGGCAGCAGCAACAGGGCGGCACAAGCCGCCGACGCAAGGCGCCCCCGCCACCGCCGGAGCCTGAGTATGAACGCGCTGATGCCTCGTCCATCGTATTCGGCCTGGTCATGGTCCTCGCGGTGATTGTCGCGGGCGCCGCACTAATTGGCGGCTCGCTGGCAAAGGTTGGTGATCGTGTGGATGCCGCGCTCGACGGCGCTGCCTCTGCGACGGGTTTCGCTGTACAGGATGTGAAGGTGGTTGGCCTTGAAGGTCATCCCTCGCTGCAGGGCATGGTTGAGCGCATGTCCGAGATCGAGAATGGCGAAAACATGTTTCGCGCCGATCCACATTCGATCCGTCGGCGGGTGGTATCGACGGGTCAGGTGACGAATGCTCGCGTTTACCGCCTCTGGCCCAACCAGATCCTCATTCATGCTTCGCCGGCTGAGCCAGTCGCCCTTTGGCACGACGGCAAGAGTTGGTCCGTCATCGATAGCCTTGGCGAGAAGGTCGAAGGTCTGGACCCGAAAGAGCATGCCTCGCTGCTTCGCCTGTCTGGCGCCGGAGCGCCAGACGGAATTCAGGCCCTGTTGAAAGCCCTCTCCCGCAATCAGGATATCATTTCTGAAGTCTCCTACGCGCAGCGCGTCTCGGAGCGGCGCTGGGATGTGAAACTGCGTAGCGGCCTGACCATCCAGCTTCCGACAGACGCGAAGGTGGACCGCGCTGCAGCCCAGCTTGCTGCCCTCGATACAAGTGCAAACCTCACCGAACGGGACGTCTCGCGCATCGACCTGCGCGTCCCCGGCCGGGTCTACCTCAAACCAAAACGCAATGCCGGGCAGGGAAGCGCGCCCGCGGAAAGCTGAGCAGACAATGGCAAGAGCAGACGCAAGATTGAAACCGGCTAAAGCCGCCCGGATCGGGCAGGCTATTGCGTCGCTCGATATTGGCTCATCCAAGATTACCTGCCTGATCGGTCGTTACGATCCCGCATCCCGCGCAGGGTTCACATTCCTCGGCGGCGGGCGCCAGCAAAGCCGTGGTTTTACTGGCGGATCCATCAAGGACATGGAAGCCCTTGAACGCTCCATCCGCCTTGCCGTGGAGGATGCCGAGCGCGAGGCCGGTGAACGCATCGAACAGGTCGTACTTGGCATCACTGGCCCGAAAGTTACGTGCGAGTTCGTGGCGGCTTCGATGGATGTCGGCGGACGGGAAATTACGCGCAAGGATCTCAAGAAGGTCCACGCGAATGCGCTCAACAAGATCAACCCGAAAGAACGCGAGATCCTCAGCGCTCACCCTGTTCTCTACAAGCTGGACGATCAGGAAGGGATCAAGGACCCGACCGGCATGATCGGCGGAAAGTTGAGCGTCCT
>JAYZBJ010000042.1:0-5802 GCA_036338795.1 Pseudomonadota bacterium
CGGCGAGGCTGCCGACAATTGCGCCGACGAGAGCTGAAATCACGATGCCGTCAGATCGCCCCTGCCGCGTCAGGCGCTCTGCAAAATGGGTGAAGGCGAGTGTGCCCAGCGCGCTCGAGAAGACACCGATGCTTCCATACGCGAGGGCAGCGTCTTCCACGGCCCAGCCAAAGGACCGGTGAAAGAACTCAGGCGTCCATGCGCCATAGGCGAAGATGATCACGGTAATAAAGCTTGCGCCGAAGAACAGGCCAGCAAACAAGCGAAAGCGGCGCAGAAAAAACCGCAGTGCGGCGCCCAAATTCAGCAGACCCGCGTCTTCCTCCGCCGTTCGGGGGGGCTCATGAGTGGATGTCAGGAAGATCAGGGCAACCAACATCCCCGGAATGCCGACCAGGAAGAACACGATCTGCCAGACGGCAAACTGGGAGAGCAATTCACTGGATGCGATGGGGCTAGCGGAGATAACGGCGAAGATGCCCGCGCCGGCAACATAAGCACCATATGTCCCGATATTCCCGGCCGCAGCATATATTGCCGCTGGCAGGGAGCGTCGCTCCGGCGGGAACATGTCGCCAATCATTGAATAGGCGGCAGGTGAAAGAACAGCTTCGCCGATCGCAAGGCCAACTCTCAAAATCACGAGCATTCCAAAACTGGTCGCGAGACCTGAGCTGAATGTGCAGAAGCTCCACAAGACAACGCCTGCGAAGATCAGGAACTTTCGGTTTCCGCGGTCCACCAAGCGGGCGATTGGCAGGCCGAGCATGCCGTAAATGATCGCGAAGGCTCCTCCGAAAAGAAGCCCGAACTCGAAATCGCTTATGTCGAATTCGGATTTGAGCGGCCCTACGAGCAAACTCGGAATGATCCGATCAATATAAGAAATTATGTAAAAACAGCACAGTAGGGAAACGGTCCACCACGCCCCCAGACGTGCCCGGTGTTTCGCGCTGCAAGGGGAGGGAACCGCTCTATCAGTTGGCAGTCGAGCCGCGACAGAGTCGACATTCGATTCCATCAGTCTTGGCCACGCAGGGGGCAAGGAGGAAGGAATTCAACGAACATCAGGCCAGACTTGCAGCTCCCGTCCAATTTTCTAATGGATCAGGAAACCGCTGTGGCATGCCTTGAGCCGCAGGTCCAAGCATCTTCTCATGGCGCAGGACAATTTGTCACTCGTTGCAGAACGAATGATCAGAGCGCTCAGGTTTTTCCCAATGGCTATGACGCTCGTCTATTCGCCAGCTTCGGGAGAGAGGGTGGCCGGACAATCCTCCTCGTCAGGATAAGGAGTCTTGCCCGGCCAGGGGTATTCATCCGTCAACCGAATGAATTGGAGATCTCTGCAGGTTACTCACCGATGAGGTGAAGACGGGTCTGCCTTCCGTCGATGTAACGTACAGATTTTCCGTCGAAGAAGGCGTCTTCTTCGGTGCGGAACGTGATTTCCTGGCCGCCCCATTCAGGGACTGCTTTCTTGGCATAAAGCTCAATGGACCAGGCGGTATTCGGGCGAAGGCGATACTGACCTTTGACGGTTGGGCCTTGATTGTCCCAGAAGCCGATCGAGGTGCCGGCTGCGTGACCGTGCGTACCCAGCGGGTGCGTATAGATGCTCGGCTCCAGACCTTGTGCGATCGCTTTCTCGCGAGCGTTTTTCAGGATTTCATTGCCTGAAAGGCCCGTCACGAATGAGGAGGTCAGCGCGTCCTGCACGTCATTGCTCGCGCGAAGACCTGCTTTCAGGCCCTCAGGCGCATCGGTTTCGCCGTCCTTCAGGACATAGCCGAGGTGCTGTGTATCGGTGCTGAGGCCCATGTAGACGATACCGAGGTCGATCCAGAGAAGGTCACCCTTCTCGATCACGGCGTCGCCCATCAACTCTTCATCTTCGCCTTCGCGGAAGATGTGAACCGAGTTATGGAACCAGGAGTCGATGCCAAGGTCGGCGGTCTTTTGACGGGTCCACCAAACGACGTCGTCGGTCGTTGTCACGCCTGGCGTGATGACTTTCGTGGAGAACGCTTCGCCGATGATGCTGTGAGCGGTGCGCACGATATCGTCATAGTATTCCATTTCCGCTGGAATACGGGTTTCGAGCCAACCAATTGCGAGATTGAAGCCGGATACGATGCGCTCCTGGTACTTCGGATCCAGCGCGGCATACAGCTCGTTGTACTGGCTGCTGGTCAGACCGTCTGCAAATGCGGAAACCGATGAAACGTTAACGGCGATCTTCTGCGGGTCACGTTCCGCAACGATTTCAGCGAACCTTTCCCATTGGTCGGCGCCATCTTCTGGAACCCATGCCGGCTCGAAGAAGCCACCGAGGCCGTAGCGGCTGACTGTCAGACGCTCGACTTCCTGACCTTCGCCCGGATCATGGAACACCAGAATTGTGCGACGGCGGGCATGGAGGCTCGTCGAATTGAGCATTGTGTCCACGACTGGGTCTTCAAGGTATTCGCGGGCAACGAGCACCCACATATCGATCTCGTTCTCACGCATGAGCGCTGGGACAACCGTGTCGAGGCGCTCGCCCAGCCACTGATCTTCGATCGCTGCACGCTCGCGAAGCGTCAGGATTTCCGGCGTTGCTGGCGAAAGGTCTTCTTCACCCTGGTCTGGCTCCTGGGCCATCGCCGGGTTGATCGCCAGCATTGCTGCTGCCGAAAGACCATAGATAAATTTGCGCATAGATAAGGCTCCTCGAATTGCTTAGCCGAAGGGGGCGTCAAGTGAGTTTGGTGGTTGGGTGAAGTAGACCGGTCCGTTCTCTGAGATGTAGAAGCAGTCTTCGATGCGAACGCCGAATTCGCCGGGAATGTAGATGCCCGGTTCGTTCGAGAAGCACATGCCTGGCTTGAGCTTGGTCGTCTCTCCATGGACCAGATTGACTGGTTCATGGATATCCAGCCCGATGCCATGTCCGGTCCTGTGTGGAAGGCCTGGCACACCGTAGCCTGGTCCGTAGCCCATGCTCTCGTAAAGGCCGCGAACGGCATCATCGACGCTGCCGGCCTCTTCGCCCGGCTGCGCTGCAATCATCGCGGCTTCCTGGCCTTTGCGAACCTGCCGGAACACCTCACGCTGCCGCTTGGTCGGTTCTCCGAACACGAGCGTACGAGAGATGTCGGCGTAATAACCGTCGACCGTGCATCCGCAATCCATCAGGATGACTGATCCGTCGCGAACCGTCTGACGAATCTTGGAGCCGTGGGGCAGGGCGGAGCCCTCGTTAATCTGGACACCACCAGATGGAGATTTGCCGCCGAATTTTGTGATCGCGGCACTCATGAGTGCGAACACGTCGCTGCCTGCCATGCCTGCTTCGATGCCGCCGTCGATGGATCGATAGGCCGTGTCCACGATATCTGCTGCTTCCTGCAAGAGCGCTAATTCGGGTGCGGTCTTGATCATCCGGCAAGCGGTAACGATTGGCTCGGCCGAAACGAGTTGAATACCCGGCGCTTCCTTCTGAAGGCCGTGCACTGCGAAATACCGGACCGTGTCCTCGATCGCCATCGGCTTCTCGCCCAGCTTCTGTTCACGGGTCCAATCCGCAACGAGCTTGTGGGGGCTCTGGTGCTCGTTCCAGATGCGCACTTCGCCGGGGACGACGAGCATCTCCCGAATCGAAGGCTCTTCGAACTCCGGTGTTACGATGCAGATGTCGCCTTCTGCAGGGATCAGTGCTGCGGTGAGCCGCTCGCTCCGCCACCAGTTGATGCCTGTAAAATAGAATAGCGAGGAGCCCGCTTCGACCAGCGCCGCGCCGATGCCCTGTTGACGCATCAGTTCCTGAATTCTTGACAGCCGTGCGCGTCGCTCAGCGACGGTGATCGGCTCGGCGCGTCGTATCCGGCTCTCGCTTTCCTGGGCGAACGCAGCGTGCGGTGCTGACAACAAGGGGGCAGCCAGCGCTGTGCCTGTTGCCGCACTTATGAAACCGCGACGGCTTAGTCCGGCGTGTGTTTTGGGGCTCATTCTTCGTTTCCTCCAGCAAGGTCTTTCAGGAGAACTTCCCAGAAAACGAGCTGGTCGTAAAAGCTCTCAAGTGGAAGGCGCTCATCATTGCCGTGAGCGCGGAAGTCTTCGGGCCGGACGAGCGTGATGGCTCCGGCGCCGTAAGTTGGAATACCTGCTGCGCGAAATTCCTTGCCGTCCGTGCCGCCAGACGACATCGACGGCTTCACCGGTGCACTTGGATAAATGGTGTGCACGGCATTTCGAAGGGATGCGAAGAGCGGCTCGTTAATCGGTGAGACAGGGCTCTCGAGCGGCTCGCCGAGCAGCTCGATGTTGATGTTGTCATTGTCGATTGCCGCGGTGAGTGCCTCTTCGACCGTGGCAACAGCCGTGCCGGGCAGGATGCGGCAGTTGACTGTCAGCGTGGCGCGTTGGGGCAGCGCATTTTCAGCACTCCCCGATGAAAGCATTGTCGGAACGCAAGTCGTGTACAGGAAATGCGTGCTGACCGAAGACGCTTCGACAATGGTGCGGGCTTCGGCGTCTTCCGGTGTTTCGAGTAGCGTGTTTATCGCGCTTTCGAACTCACCGCCTTCAGCGTCTGCCAAATCCTTTGCCATCTGGCGGGTGATGTCATTGAACCCGATTGGGAAGGTAAGGCCGCGTACGGCATTGATCGCTTCGGCAATATCAAACAGCGCATTGTCGTCACGCGGTGCCGAGCTGTGCCCGCCTGCATTCTTCGCGGTGATGTGGAAAGTGGCGTACGTCTTTTCCGCAGATTGGATCGAGTAAGATGGATTTTTGCCGTCAGCATCAATGGAGCCTACGCCAGCGTCGGAATTTAGGGCGTACTCGGCACCTTTCACCCATGGATGTGCTGTCAGCTTGCGGGTTGTCGTCATGCCCGTTTCCTCATCGCCGGAAAAGGCGATGACGAGGTCACGGTCTGGTTCGAAGCCCTGTTGTTTCAGCCGGATGAAGGTGGCGACCAGCAAAGCAATGCCGGCTTTGTTATCAACGGCGCCGCGGGCGTAGAGGTAGCCGTCTTTCTCGACGGGTTCATACGGATCTGTGTTCCACGTGTCGGCAGAGGCGTCGACGACATCCATGTGAGCGATCAGCGCAATCGGGGCATTCTTGCCGCCTTCCTTGCCAGGATAGCGTACGAGAAAGCTGGCGACGGTTTCGCCGTCAATCGTTGTTGTTGGAATATCGATCTGGTCTTCGGTGAAGCCTGCAGCAAGTAAACGATCGGCGAGCGCATTGGCTTGCGCTTCGGTCTGGCCGAAGCCCTTGGCGGTTCGAAGCTTGAGAATCTCTTCGAGAATGTCCCTCGCGAGCGCACGGTCTGACTGCTCGATCGCGATTTCCGTCCCGCTCTCTGGTGCTGCGCAGGCCGTTAGAGGCAGGGCCGCGCTGCTAAGTAGGCTGGTGGCACAAAGTGCGGACAGGATGAAATTGCGACGCATGGAGGCGCTCCTTAGTCGAGAGGAACTGGAACAAAGGAAGCTCCGGGCTGGTAGGGGCCAGCCCGGAGCGCTTCTGGCGGAAGGGGTCTAGTACCGCCAGCTGCTGAGATCGGCACCTTCAGGTGCTGCCGCTTCGATCCGGTCGAGGATCTTCGGCACATACATCCAGTTGTAGCGGAGACGCGAAACAGCATTTGGCAGGTCCGGATCACCGTTCCAGCAGTGCTCATCACGGTCACCATAGGTGATCTCACCCTGGTATGGCGGGTCCGCTTTGGTCAGGAAATCTTCCATCAGGTAAACGGCATTGTTCAGATAGAAGTTATCCATGTCGCCGGTGTAGATGTGGATCTTGCCC
>JAYZBJ010000043.1:0-3587 GCA_036338795.1 Pseudomonadota bacterium
ACCCACACCGCTGAAACATCGAGGGTCGTTCTATCGCCTGCGCAGGAGCGTGATCGCGAAGACATACGCAATAGCGGCGCTGTCCACGACATGTGGACCTCCATGCCCGTCATCCCCGGTGGCAGCACACTGGACGCCTACTTCAACAACGCGCTCCAGATGGCTGAGCAGGGCGTTGGTCTTGGACTGATCATTCGCTCCAAGCCAGACGGTGAATTCATCGGCTTTGCGGAGCTGCGTGTCCCTGACCGGCTTCACCGGCGCACCCGGATTACCCAGCTCTGGATCTCACCGGCTCATCGCGGGTCGGGCCTGACGCTGCACGTGCACTATCTTTTACTCAAGCTGGCGCTGGAATGGCGCACCAGGCGTGTCGAATGGTGGGTACCGATGACCAACCAGCGCGGCCTCTACAGCCTCGACAAGATGGGCGCTGTCGGCGAAGGCGTGATGCGCCGGCTCGGCGCGCAGATCGGCGAAACCGAAGACGCGTCCGGCGCTTGATTTTACAGGCTCATCGTGCTTTAGGGCGCGCTTAATCCGCGCAAAAGTGAAAAGCGCGCTTTTCCGGGGCTGGAACCCGGCGAAGCCCCTGCTCGGCGAATCTTCGCTCAGTGGGGTCGCGACGCTTTGCGCGAAACGGAGTGAATGCTTACCTGTGTGACGATAACAGGCAAGCAACGGAGTGAGCGATGTTTGACGCGCTGACAGACCGCCTAGGCGGTATATTTGACGGGCTGACAGGGCGCGGTGCCCTGTCCGAGAAGGATGTCTCCGCCGCGCTGCGCGAAATCCGTGTCGCGCTGCTTGAGGCAGACGTCGCCCTGCCCGTGGTCAAGGACTTCATCAGCAAGGTGAAGGAACGCGCGGTTGGCGAGGAAGTCATCCGTTCGGTGAAACCCGGCCAGCAGGTCGTCAAGATTGTCCATGACGGCCTCGTCGACATGCTTGGCGGTGCGGACGCCCAGACACAGCTTCGCGTCGACAATCCGCCATCTGTCATCATGATGGCAGGCCTCCAGGGCTCCGGTAAGACAACGACCACCGCAAAAGTGGCGAAGCGCCTCGCAGAGCGCGACAAGAAAAAAGTCCTCCTCGCATCGCTTGACGTTCGCCGTCCGGCCGCGATGGAACAGCTTGCCATCCTCGCCGATCAGGCTGGCGACAACGTTTCCTCCCTCCCGATTGTTCAGGGCCAGATGCCAGCGGAGATTACCCGCCGCGCCCTGCAGGCCGCCAAGCTTGGCGGCTATGACGTCCTGTTCCTCGATACCGCCGGCCGCACCTCGATTGACGAGCAGATGATGGCTGAAGCATCCGAGATCGCGAAGATCGCCCAGCCGAAGGAAACCCTTCTCGTCGCGGACGCGCTGACCGGCCAGGATGCCGTGGAGACGGCCAGTCGCTTCCATGAGCGCCTGCCGCTGACGGGCCTCGTGCTGACCCGTATGGATGGTGATGGCCGCGGCGGTGCGGCGCTCTCCATGCGCGCGGTCACGGGCCTGCCGATCAAGTTCCTCGGCACGGGTGAAAAGCTCGACGGCCTCGACGCCTTCGACGCCAAACGCCTTGCTGGCCGCATCCTCGGACAGGGCGATATCGTTTCCCTCGTCGAGAAGGCCGGCGACCAGCTCGACGCTGAAAAAGCCGAGCGCATGGCGAAGAAGATGCGCAAGGGCGAGTTCGACCTGAACGATCTTGCCGACCAGCTTCGCCAGATGCAGAAAATGGGCGGTCTCGGCGGCATCATGGGCATGCTGCCCGGCGCCAAGAAAGCCAAGCAGGCCATGGCTGCTGCGAACATGGATGACAATGTCATCAAGCGGCAGGAAGCGATCATCTCCTCCATGACCCGCAAGGAACGCGAGAAGCCGGCCCTGCTCAACGCATCGCGCCGCAAGCGGATTGCCACGGGCGCAGGCGTCACCGTTCAGGACGTGAACAAGCTGCTCAAGATGCACCGCCAGATGGCCGACATGATGAAGAAGATCGGCAAGGGCGGCATGAAGGGCATGATGAATGCGCTCGGCGGCGCAGGCGTCAGCCAGGCAGACATTGCCAAGATGGGCAAGGGCGCAGCACTGCCTCCGGGCATGGGCGGCGCGCAGATGCCAAGCCTTGGCGGCGGCATGCCGGGCGGCCTCCCAGGAATGGGAGGGGGTAAGAAGAAATGACCACGGAAAACAATGCAAAACCCGCAAATGAGCTGGTGACGGTTAGCCGGACGCGTCTGCTTGTCGTCCGGGCGGTTGGCGCGCTCGCCATCCTGGTCGGTCTGCTATTCGCGTATCTCGACCTTGGAGCGCTGCGCAATTACAGCCAGCAGATCATGTTTCTCGGCTTCGGATGGGTGGTCGCAACGCTGATCCTCGATCCCAAGATGAGGCCGAAGCAATGAGCGATCCGCGTACCGAACTCGAGCGCCTTCGCGCCAGCATCGACAATATGGATGCGATCCTGCTGCACACGCTGGCAGAGCGCTTCAAGCTGACCCAGCAGGTCGGCGTGCTGAAGGCCCAACACGACATGCCGCCGGCCGACAAGGCCCGCGAGGCGCGCCAGATTGAAAGGCTGCGCCACCTCTCCGAAGAAAGCGGGCTGGACCCTGCTTTCGCTGAGAAGTTCCTCAATTTCATCGTGGCCGAAGTCATTCGCCACCACGAGAAAATTCGTGACGGTGAACCTGTCACGACCTCCCAAACGCAGACGCCATAAGACACTTAAGGAGATACACCATGGCTCTCAAAATCAGGCTCGCCCGCGGCGGCTCCAAGAAACGCCCATTCTACCGCGTCGTCGTGGCTGACAGCCGCGCCCCGCGCGATGGCCGTTACATCGAAAAAATCGGCACCTATGACCCGCGTCAGCCGAAAGACAGCGAAAACCGCGTCAACATCGACGCCGAGAAAGCTGCAGAGTGGGTCAAGAAAGGCGCGAAGCCAACCGACCGCGTCGCTCGCTTCCTGAGCCAGCTCGAAGTTGACGGCAACGCTGTCTACGCCTGGAAAGCCGGCAACAACCCGAACAAGGGTGAGCCAGGCACGAAGGCAAAAGAGCGCCTCGAAGAGAAGGCCGAAAAAGAAGCTGCCCGCAAGGAAGCTGAAGAAGAAGCCAAGCGCGCTGCTGAAGAAGCCAAGAACGCTCCGGCTGAAGAAGAAGCTCCTGCCGAAGCAGAAGCTGAAGCCGAAGAAGAGAAGACCGAGTAAGGTCTCTCTCCTCGCAAGAGATATTCAGGCCGGACGGGAAACCGTCCGGCTTTTTTTATGCGCTGAAAGGCCGGTCAGAAGCGCTTGCCGCCCTTGCCGATCTTGCGGAATTCTTCCGGCGTCAGGCGCTCATACTTTCCTGTTTCCGGGTCCGCATACCAGACCGGGTCATTGACCGTGTCCGGGTCAAAGCCCTGCTCGACCAGCTCGACCTTGCGGTATTTGAGCGTTCCGGTCGTGGCAGCCTGTTGCTGTTCCCGGATGAAGACCGGGACGGCATAGTTCGGCAGGCGTGCGGCGAGGCGGTCGAACAGGTCCTTGTAGTCGAGATAACCATTCACCGTGACCGAAGCCATGCCGGCCTTGCCTTCGGTGCCGGGC
>JAYZBJ010000044.1:0-5860 GCA_036338795.1 Pseudomonadota bacterium
ATGCCACCGACGAGGTTCATCAGTGATCGCCCTTCGGCGTCTCCATGAGCTCAACAAGGACACCATTGCTGTTCTTTGGATGTACGAAGATGATTGGGGTGCCGTGCGCACCGATCCGAGGCTCGCCGAGCACCGTTGCCCCCCGCTCTTTCATCACGCTCACCGCTTCGTGGATATCTTCCACTTCGAAGCAGACATGATGTTGGCCACCCTTCGGATTCTTCTGGATGAAGTTATGGATCGGGCTTTCTTCGTTGAGTGGTTCGATGAGCTCGATCTGGCTATTCGGGAGGTTGACGAAACAGACCTTCACCCCCTGGGCTGGCATATCGAATGGTTCAGTGATGTCGGTTGCGCCATATAGTGTCCGATAGGTCTCGATCGCATCTGGCAAAGACGGCACGGCAACGCCGACGTGGTTTAGCGGCCCCAGAGTAAATTCCTTCGACATGGCTTGTTTCCTCACACTCTCAATATCGTTACATCGACCAGCGGCTTGCGTCCGAAAACGCGTTCGCAGGATTTCTTGATCGCCCTTACCAGAACGGTTTCGACGACGTCATCGTCAAGTCGCTTGCGGCGTGACAAACCGTCCAGCGCCTCGTCGCAGGCCATCTCGATCTCATCGAGCGACTCGTCCGCCAGGCTACCATCCTCTTCCGACAACCCCCGCGCCGACACAAACGGACCATCCGCTATGCCGCCCTGCTCGTCGAAAGCGATACTGGCCGTGACATAACCATACTTCGAGATGGCGATCCGCTCACCTAACCCTTCAGAGCCGGCTGGCACGAGCCGGGAGCCATCAAGGTATAGCCGTCCATTCGGCACGACATCGATGCACTCTGCCTTGCCAGGCCAGAGACGGATCATATCGCCGTTTTTCGGTGTGACGGTTTCGGAGACCTGCATGCTTCGTGCAAACGCCGCATGTTCCATGATGTGGCGCCGCTCGCCATGCACCGGAACGGCGATGCGAGGCCGAACCCAACTGTACATACGTTCCAGCTCATCACGAGCCGGGTGACCGGAAACGTGGATTGGGTCAGTCGTCATGCGATCTGTGATGATGCGTACGCCTCGCTCTGCCAGCGAGTTCTGCATCTCGAAAATACCCTTCTCGTTTCCTGGAATGACGCGTGAGGAAAAAATCACTGTGTCACCTTGGCCGAGAGTAAGGTGGCGGTGGGTACCGCTTGCGATCCGGCCGAGGGCTGCGCGCTCTTCACCTTGGCTGCCGGTGCAGAGGTAAAGGATATTATCCGCGGGGAACGCCCCCGCATCCGCTTCTTCGACCAGATCAGGAAGATCTTTGAGGACACCGGTCGCAACCGCTGCATCAACGATACGATGCATGCTCCGCCCTGCAAGGCAGACACTCCTGCCTGCCTGACGTGCCGCTTCGATTACAGTCGCGACCCGAGCGACATTCGACGCAAAAGTCGCAACCGCAATCCGCCCCGTTAGCGATCCGATCAGTTCGATCAGATTGAATCGAACCGTCGCCTCCGACCCGCTTTCGCCGTCAACGAACACATTGGTGCTGTCGCAAACCATCGCGAGCACACCTTCATCGCCAAGTTTTCGCAAGCCATCGACATCAACGCCCTCCCCAATCAACGGATCGGGGTCAATCTTCCAGTCACCTGTGTGGAGGATAACCCCTGAAGGCGTTGTAATAGCGAGCGCATTCGGTTCAGGAATGGAATGCGTCAACGTCATGTACCGGACAGAAAAAAGTCCAGCATCAACGGAGCCTTCGAGAGGCACGACATTGACGTCGACATGGCTCAATCCGCGCTCCGCCAGCTTACCGGCCACAAGGTGAGCGGTGAATGGCGTTGCGTACAGGGGGGCTCTCAGGCGGGGCCACAGAAGTGCCACTGCACCAATATGGTCTTCATGCGCATGCGTCAGGAAGATCGCGTCAATATTTTCTGCCTGCTCCTGAATGAACTCCGGATCCGCACAAATGAGATCAATGCCCGGTGTTGAGTCGTCACCGAATGTGACTCCAAGATCGACAAGTATCCACCTGCGGTCATGAGCCGGACCGTAGCCATAGGCATTCAGGTTCATACCGATTTCGCCACAACCGCCGAGCGGCAGGAATACAAGTTCAGGAGTGTCCAGGTTGGGCATATCAGCCTTTGCTGTTTCGTTTGTAAATTTCGAGCAGGCCTGATTCCATCAGCGTCTGGTCATAGTGATCGATTGTGGCGCTTGCGCCTTCGAAGAGGGATGCAACACCACCGGTCGCAATGACCGTAATCGGCTTGCCGTATTCATTCTTAACGCGCTTCACGAGACCATCGATCAGATCGATATAGCCCCAGAAAACGCCGGTCTGCATCGCCGCGACGGTGGAGTCTCCGATAATCTTCTCGGGTCGCTGGATCGCGATGCGTGGGAGTTGCGCAGCTGCATCATGCAGCGCTCGCATGGACAGGTTGATCCCCGGGCTGATGATACCGCCTTCGAATCCGCCATCCGGCCCGACGATATCCAGCGTCGTCGCCGTACCGCTATCGATGACGATCAGGGAGCCCGGATAGGCGATGTGCGCTCCGATCGCCGCAACAAGCCTGTCGGCCCCGACCTGCTCAGGACGTGGAATTCTGATCGGCACTCCAAGCTGGACGTTTGGGTCACCGACAATGAGAGGCTCAACACCGAAGTACCGGCGAGAGAGGTTGCGGAAGTTGAACAGTGCCTGCGGCACAACGCAGGAAATCACGCACGCGTCGATGTCGTAGAGCGAAACCTTGCGCATCTCCATAAGCGGCCCAAGCCAGACAACATAGTCATCGGCTGTGCGGCTCGGATCGGTCGCACTGCGCCACATGGCGACCCAGTCTTCACCATCATGCAGGGCGAAGACGGTATTCGTGTTACCAATATCAATTGCGAGCAGCATCGCTGCCGATCTCCTTCACCAGTTCTACGTCGCCTGCTCTTATGATGTGTTCTGATCCATCGGGCAAAGCAAGCCTGAGCCCGCCATCCTCGGCAAGTCCGGTAAAAATGCCGCGGACCGCCTTGTCGTCCTTTCCGGACACAACCGTTTGCCCGATGCCCTCGGCCACAAGCTCCCAATCCAGAAGCGTCGCGGCGAAGTCTTCTCTTGCTTGAGCGACCCGTTTTGCGAAGGCCGGCCGCAACACTTCCAGCACAAGATCTGGAGAGAGAGTGACTGCGCCGCCGAGCTCGGCAAGACATGTCGCCGCTTGACCGGCACCTTCAGGCGCAAACGCAATATTGACGCCCATGCCAGAGGCGACCCACGTCGCCCCATCACTTGAAGTGCCCGCTTCAACGAGAATACCGCAAAGCTTCGCGCCGTCGACGCGTACGTCGTTTGGCCATTTCAGCCGAATGTCGACCTCCGGCAAAAGCGCTCGGCACATATCAGCAATGGCGAGTCCGGAGGCAAATGGATGACGCGTCGCCACCTTGAATCCGCCAGACTCTTCAAAAAGCGCTGTCGCGAACAGGTTGCCAACTGGCGATACCCAACTCCGCCCGAGACGCCCCCTGCCCGCTGTCTGCTGCCTTGCCGCAATCCAGAGCGGTCCAGTCGAACCACTCTGGGTAAGCCGACGGGCTTCCTCATTGGTGCTGTCGATTACATCATGCCAGTGAACCGGAGCGTCTGGCCTCACTGATAGAACCCAGACGCAGCGCTAGCCGCCCAGTCGCCGAATGGCGCGATAAAGACGAAGAGCGCAAGACAGGCGATGGCTGAAGCGTAGATGGCTGCCGTCACCATCCCATCCACTGGCTGGAACCGTTCCGCCGGCTCGCGCACCCACATGATGAGGATAATGCGGAGATAGTAGCCAAACGCCAGAACCGAGCTGAGGACCAGAACAATCAGTAGCGGGAGCAAACCGGCATTCCAGCCTGCTTCAAACACGACCAGCTTGCCGAGGAAGCCGACAGCGAGCGGGAAGCCGGAAACCGAAATTACGAGAATGGTCAGCGCGATTGCAAGGCCAGTACGGCGGCGGACAAGTCCCGCGAGCTCGTCGATGCTCTCAACCATTCCACCCTCGCGGCGCATGGCAAGCACGCCGCCAAAAAGGCCGATCGACGCCAGCACGTATGACGTCATGAAGATGAGCAATGCTGCTGCGCCATATTCAGCGCCGGCAGATACGGCAACCAGAGCGTACCCCATATTGGCAATCGAGGAATAGCCCAGCAGTCGCTTCAGATTGGTTTGGATCAGGGCACCAAAGGCACCGATGAGCATCGATGCGATGGCGATGATCGCAATGATCATCTGCCAGTCTTCAAACGCCGTGGGGAACGCCGTGAACATCAGATTGGCGAAGACGACCATGCTTGCCATTTTCGGAGCCGTTGCGAAGAACGCGACGACCGGGCTTGGTGCGCCTTCGTAAACGTCCGGCGTCCAGACGTGCATCGGAGCAGCCGACACCTTGAACGCCATGCCCGAGATCATCAACACCATACCGAACAACAGGCCGATACCGGTTTCAGCATCCGCGATGGCGTCATAGCTCGTCGAGCCGGTGAACCCGTAAACAAGCGAGATCCCGTAGAGCAGCAGGCCGGATGCCAGGGCACCAAGCACAAAATACTTCAGACCAGCTTCGGCTGACCGGACAGAGTCGCGGTGGAATGACGCCAGGACATATGACGAAAGGCTGAGCGTTTCTACACCCATGTAAAGTGTCATCAGGTTCGACGCCGACAGGATGATGCCCATTCCCATCGATGCGAACAACACAAGCAGAGGGTACTCATAGCGGATCGTCTCGTGACGACGCAGGAAGTTCTCGCCCATGAGCAGCGTTACAGCGCCTGCGCCGAAGCTGACAATCTTCGCGAAATTCACGAAAGGCGTGGTCGTAACAAGCCCGCCGAATGCCTCGCCGCCTTCCCAGTTGAAGATTACAGTGACCAGCGCCGCAAGAAGCGACGCAGCACCAAACTTGAAGGAAATCGCGTTAAAACGATCGCCGAACACAGCGCCCAACAGCACGCCAATAAGGCCTGCCAACGCAAGCAGCATTTCTGGCCCGATGGCCGCGGTCATCGCCTCGAAGTCAAGCATGGGCGATTATCCTCCGGTGATCATCTGGAGTGCGCGCAAACTGGATTCGCGCGTCACATCAAAAACCAAATTCGGGACGATACCGAGCAGCAGCGTACCGATGACGAGTGGGATCAGGGTAATGAGCTCCTTCGCGGAGACGTCCTGAATGCTTTCAAGTGCTGGATTGGTGATCTTTCCGAACACCGTCCGACGATAGAGCGTCAGCATGTAGACAGCCGAGAAGATGACGCCCAGCGCGGCGCCGGCCGCAGCCCAGGTCGATGCCTGGAAAGCACCCGTCATCGTCAGGATTTCACCAACAAAGCCGCTGGTGCCAGGAAGACCGACATTGGCCATCGAGAACAGCATGAAGATCGCCGCATAAACCGGCATCTTGTGGACCAGACCACCATAGGCGGCAATTTCACGGGTATGCATGCGGTCGTAAACAACGCCGACGATCAGGAAGAGCGCGCCGGAAATCAGGCCGTGCGAGATCATCTGAAAGATCGCACCCTGCATGCCGACCTCGGTGAACGAGAAGATGCCGAGCGTGACAAAGCCCATGTGCGCGACCGACGAATAGGCGATCAGCTTTTTCATGTCTGTCTGGCGCCAGGCAACGAGCGATGCGTAGACGATCGCGACGACGGACAGGACGAACATCATCGGCTGGAAGAATTCGCTCGCATCCGGGAACATCGGCAAGGAGAAACGGATAAACCCGTAACCACCCATCTTCAGAAGGATACCGGCCAGAATTACCGAACCAGCGGTCGGCGCCTGGACGTGTGC
>JAYZBJ010000045.1:0-6164 GCA_036338795.1 Pseudomonadota bacterium
TCGGAAGCCGCGCACGCAGACGGCGCATTGTTTGTGTCCGTCTTCACCGAGGCTGTGTCCCTGGGGATGGTGACGCCACCCGGCGAAATGGGCGCCGACATTGCGGTAGGCGAAGGACAGTCGATCGGCAACGCGCTCAACTTCGGCGGGCCTTATGTGGGCCTTTTCGCCACGCGACAGAAGCTGGTCCGCAATATGCCGGGTCGTCTTTGCGGTGAAACGGTAGACGCTGACGGTCAGCGAGGCTTTGTGCTGACGCTCTCCACGCGCGAACAACACATCCGGCGTGACAAGGCGACGTCCAACATCTGCACAAATGCTGGTCTTTGTACCCTGGCTTTCAGCGCGCACATGACGCTTCTTGGCGATAAGGGTTTCACCCAGCTCGCACAGCTGAATCACGAAGCGGCTTGTGACCTCGCTGACGCTCTGGACGAAGTCGAGGAAGTCGAAATCCTGACACCGCGCTTTTTCAATGAGTTTGCTTTCCGCATTCCGGGCAATGCCGAAGCCGTTCTCGCCGAACTTGATGAGCTTGGTGTTATTGGAGGGGTGCGAGCCTCACGTCTTTATCCGGGCAAGAAGCTGGATGATGTGATCATCACCTGCGCCACTGAATGTACGACACAGGAAGATATCGCTGTGTTCGCCGAAGCGCTGAGGGAGGTGCTCTGATGGAAGCTCCCCAGCATCAGGAAGCCTGGGATCACAAGCGCGCTATCCGTGAATATGAAACCTTCCTCGAAGAAATCTTTGAACGGATGGGGGCAAAAAAGGTGAGCATCAGCCGCCGCAAGCAGCAGTTTGAGGACATCTTCGACGATCCTCAGACCTGGCGTGATCCCGCATCTTTCAAGAAACTCTACTCCGATCTTCGGCGAGAAATCCTCGCGCTCGGTGCCATTCATGTGAGCGCCGCAAACAAGCGTCTTCGTGAAAAATTTGGCGCGAAAACCCATCACTTTGTGGAGGCACAGGTATGAGCATGAACACCCAGGGCCGTCCCACCGCACCGTCAGGAACAACAGCGATGACTGATATTCAGACCGTATCCGGCTCCCGCGGCCTGCAGCAGCGCGAAGACCTGATTTTCGAGACCGGCTGCACCAACAAGACGGGTGTTGACCTGCCAGAACCTCGCGGCGCTGCGAACAGGCTGAGCGGCGTGACACGCAAACGCTCCACAGACCTGCCGGGACTGTCAGAACCTGAAGCCGTGCGCCACTATGTCCGGCTGAGCCAGAAGAATTACGCCATTGATCTCGGCCTTTTCCCGCTCGGCTCGTGCACGATGAAGCATAACCCTCGGCTGAATGAAAAAGTCGCCCGGATGCCGGGCTTCGCAGATATTCATCCGATGCAACCTCAGGCGACGGTCCAAGGCGCGCTGGAACTTATCGATCAGCTGGCGACCTGGCTGAAAACGCTAACCGGCATGCCAGCCGTCGCCATGAGCCCGAAAGCCGGCGCACATGGTGAGTTCTGCGGCATGATGGCGATCCGGAGGGCTCTCATTGCCCGCGGTGAGATCGATACCCGCACAAGGGTTCTCGTGCCCGCATCCGCTCACGGCACAAACCCGGCCACCGCGGTGCAATGCGGTTTCACAGTTGATGAGATCAAGGCCAATAAGCGTGGCCGTGTCGATATGAATGATCTCCGGGCGAAGCTCGAAAAGACTGACGATATCGCCGGCATCATGCTGACCAATCCGAACACGTGCGGATTGTTCGAGACCGATATCCGCGAAATCGCAGATCTCATCCATGATGCAGGCGGCTATTTCTATTGCGACGGCGCAAACTTCAACGCCATCGTCGGCCGCGTGCGGCCCGGTGACCTTGGTGTGGATGCCATGCACATCAACCTGCACAAGACGTTCTCCACGCCGCATGGCGGCGGTGGTCCTGGTTCCGGTCCGACCGTCCTGTCCGAAGCACTGGCGGACTATGCGCCTGTCCCATTCGTCGTGAAGGATGAGGATGGCTTCCGCCTTGTTGAAGAGACAGAAGGGCAGGGCGAGGAGGCTTTTGGACGTCTGTGCGCGTTCCACGGGCAGATGGGCATGTTCACGCGGGCTTTGGCTTACATGTTGAGCCACGGCGCCGACGGCTTGAAGCAAGCAGCTGAAGATGCCGTGCTGAACGCGAACTACGTGCAGGCACGACTGAAATCGGTTATGACCCCGGCTTTCGACGGGTATTGCATGCACGAAGCGCTCTTTTCCGACGCGTTCACGGCAGACGGGATCGAGACGCTGGACATCGCAAAAGCCCTCATCGACGAGGGTTATCACCCAATGACGATGTACTTCCCGCTCGTCGTGCACGGTGCGATGCTGATCGAGCCGACTGAGACGGAGAGCAAGGCCGAGCTTGACCGCTTTTGCGATGCGCTGGCTTCGGTTGCGGAACGTGCGGCCAAGGGTGATGAAAGCCTCAAGTCTGCGCCATTCCTTGCGCCGATGAAGCGGCTCGACGAAACCCAGGCAGCCCGCAAGCCGGTTCTTCGGTGGGTGCCGCCGCAGCCGGAATCCCTCGCTGCGGAGTAGACGATAAACCAGCCGCGGGGACTATTTGTCCCGGCGGCTTTCCCAACGTCTCCGATTGTAAATCTGGAAAGGCTCCTGCATTATGCGCTGACGCAATTGTGAAGCGCACAATTCGGGACTCGTGCCTGAAATTCATCACATTCAAACCATGTTCTAGGCAGACTGCCTTGCGACACCCATATAGCTGCGAATGCTGAATTCTGAGCCCGAGCCGGACCACGAAAACAAGATGACGACGAGGGAGAGCCGCAGAGTGCCGCTCCAGACTGTGACCACCGGGCTCCGCACCATGCTTCGTCAGTTCTTGGCGTTGCTTGGCCTTGTGCTTATTGTTGTGGCCATCCCCATCGCTTTCGTCACGCCAATCCTTCCGATTGGCCTACCTATTGCCATTGTGGGCGTGGTCCTTCTCGGTCGGAATGCGATCTGGGGCCGCCGCTGGATGGAAAATATGCTCGCCCGCAATCCGCGCCTCGAGCGCTTTGCGCCAAATTGGCTGATGCGTGCGGTTTTCGGGCGCGAAAAGCGCAAATCGAAATAACAACCTTCCAATCGTCGTAGCGCCGTTGACGAGTTCCTGATTGCAGGGGCGCGCCTGCTTTCCTACCATCGCCGAAAAGACATGAATCTGGCGGGAGGAAAACAGTTTGGCCGAGCCAACAGGAAAGGAGCGCGCCAAGGCCTATTGGCGCGATACGGTGCGGCTGACGATCAGCCTGCTCGTTATCTGGTTTTTTGTTTCGTATGGCGCGGGCATTCTGTTCCGTGACTGGCTGGATCAGTTCTCAATCGGCGGCGCACCGCTCGGGTTCTGGTTCGCTCAGCAAGGCTCGATCTACGTCTTTGTCGGTCTGATCTTCTACTATTGCGTCGCTATGCGCCGCATAGAGAAGAAACACGGCGTGGAGGGCTGAGATGCTGGATCCCTGGACCCTGTTTTTCGTCGTGACCACGTTCGCGCTCTACATCGGTATCGCAATCTGGGCGCGCGCCGGATCTACAGACGATTTTTATGTCGCGGGTCACGATGTTCACCCGACAGTCAACGGCATGGCGACGGCGGCGGACTGGATGTCGGCGGCGTCGTTCCTTTCCATGGCCGGTCTCATCGCTTTCATGGGGTATGGCGGTTCGGTCTACCTGATGGGGTGGACGGGAGGCTACGTCCTCCTAGCGCTGCTACTTGCGCCGTTCCTTCGTGAGTTTGGCAAGTTCACCGTGCCTGACTTTGTGGGCGACCGATATTATTCGACGACAGCCCGCGTCATCGCGGTAGTCTGCGCGCTCTTTGTTTCTTTCACCTATATTGCCGGCCAGATGAAGGGCGTCGGCGTCGCGTTCTCCGGGTTTCTCGGCGTGCCGTTTGAATGGGGCATCGTCATCGGCATGGTTATCGTCTTTTTCTATGCGGTTCTCGGCGGCATGAAAGGCGTCACCTATACGCAGGTTGCGCAATACTGTGTTCTGATCTTCGCCTACACCGTGCCCGCAATTTTCATGTCGATCATCATTACCGGTAACCCGGTGCCGCAGCTTGGCTTTATCGGTGATGCCAAGGGTGAAGGCATTTCGATGCTTCAGAAGCTGAATACGGTCGTCACTGATCTCGGCTTTCTTGAATATACCCAGACCAACAAGTCGATGATCGATATGTTCTGCATCACGGCGGCCCTGATGTTCGGCACCGCCGGGCTTCCACATGTCATCATCCGCTTTTTCACTGTGAAAAGTGCGAGTGCGGCGCGGGTGTCGGCGGGTTGGGCACTCATCTTTATTGCGCTGCTGTACACAACAGCCCCCGCTGTTGGCGCATTTGCCCGGATCAACTTCATCGATACCGTCAATGAATCTGTCTACATCGCCGATGATGAGGACTACGAGGCTCGTTCGGCGGAGATCGAAGAGGCAGGCGGCAAGCCGGTTCCGACCTGGTACAAAGTTTGGGAGCCGACGGGGCTGGTCACTTTCGAAGACAAGAACGGCGATGGTATCATGCAGTATCGGGGGCCGAATGCGCCTGATGGTGTTGCCAATGAAGTCAGCCCGAACAATGACATTTTCGTTCTTGCCAATCCACAGATCGCTAGCCTGCCGGGCTGGGTTATCGGCCTCGTGGTGGCCGGCGGCCTGGCGGCGGCGCTTTCGACCGCAGCTGGCCTGCTGATGGTGATTTCCTCAGCGGTCAGCCACGATCTCTGCCGCCGTACCATGTTCAAGGGAATGAATGACAGAACAGAGCTGCGGGTCGCCCGTCTCGCTGCCGCAGGCGCGGTACTGGCTGCTGGACTGCTCGGGATATTTTCGAACAGTCTGGGCTTTGTTGCACAGGTCGTCGCCTTTGCGTTTGGCCTCGCGGCGGCGTCTCTGTTTCCTGTGATTTTCCTTGGCATATTCTGGAAGCGCATGAATCGCGAAGGCGCCATCGCTGCGATGGTGACCGGCTTGGTGACCACATTCGGATACATATACTGGTTCAAGTTCGTCGACACGAACGCCGAAAATTGGCTGTTTGGCGTGTCTCCGGAAGGGATCGGGTTTGTGTTCATGTGGGTGTCTGCTGCAGTGGGCATCGCCGTAGCGCTCGCGACGAAGGCACCACCACAGGACGTGCAGGACCTGGTCGAGGATATCCGCGTCCCCGGCGCGCGCACTGTGCATGGCGCTGGAGACGCTGAGATGGCGCCGCTTGCAGGAGATTAGCCAGGCGAAAGCACATGCTTGCAAAGCGCGTCGAGTGCAGGCGGAAGAGCTGGATCGAGCGGTATCTGATCCAGTTGTTTCGCTGATCGAATAAGCTGCAGGCTGTTGGTGGTATAAAGCGCATCTGCGCGGGCGAGACTGGCAATGTTCAGCGACGTGATATCCACGTCGAATCCCGCGCCGGGAGCAGCTTCGATAAGCCAGCGCCGCATGACCCCGTCCAGCACGCCGTCACTCAGCGGCGGAGTGACCAGGGTCGTCCCGAACCGCGCAAAGATGTTGGCCATGGATGTGCAGGCAGCGTGACCATCCGGTGTCATGTAGAGGGCGTCATCGAACCCGGCCTTACGCGCCCTGTCCAATCCGATGATGGTGTCGGTATAAGCGAGGGTCTTGTGCCGGGAAGAGGGCGCTGACGGGTTACGCAAGATGCCACTGCTTCGCAGACTGATAGCAGGCGCCGGATAGGAGCAGGGCTTCTCATCGAACCTTGCAATGAGGGTGGGCTCAGCATCGTCGTCAGGAATGGCGAGTCCTCGAGTGCCTGGCCCGCGTGTCACCGTGATACGCAGTGCACCATCTTTCCCGTCAGGTATCGTCTCTTCAGAGATGGATTCGATTTCTGTCCGGTTGGCCTTGATCCCGAGCGCTTCGCAATCGCGCACCAGTCTGTCGAAATGAAGTTCGCGGAAGGCGATGACGCCGCCAACAACGAGAGATGTATCGAAGACACCGTCAGCGAGGAGAAGACCGCGATCTCTGACATCGAATCCGTTCGTCGACTGACTAGCGCCTGACTGCCTGATTGTAATGGTCGTTTTTTCGTCAGTCATCAGCCGCTCCGTATCCTCCGCCTCCCGGCGTTTCGATCCTTATCCTGTCTCCGGATTGTAGTACGATGCTGGCAGTGCCC
>JAYZBJ010000046.1:0-2959 GCA_036338795.1 Pseudomonadota bacterium
TCCCCCGCGCATTGCGGTTTCATGTCGATGGCGACTGGCCCTACACCGACGTTGCCGGCGGCATCGAAATGGCCTGCGATCCAGAAGAAGACGAGGCTGGCCCAGGGCTTGGCACAAGCATCTTCGGTACGGCGGGGATGAGCGAAGACGAGATCGCCAGGCGCTGTTACTGGCAGATGCGGATCATCGACGTGCCGGGCGCAGAAGCGCTGGCCCGGTCATGGATGGGCGAGACATTCAACCCGCTGGCAGCGGCTGCGCACCTTTCCCGCACCGGCGTTCGCCCGGGTTCAGACCTGATGGCAAGCGATGTCGACTGGTCAGGGTATCAGCCGATTGAAGAGATGCGCCAACCGCCTGTCCTTCGCGTCCGTCGCTATACCGACCGGACGTGCGGAACATTCGTCGATGCGCTTGCCGCCATCGAGGCCCTTGAGCTGGGCCGTATCGATATCGAGGATTTCGGCCACACAAATGTGATAGAAGGCACAATTCCGCACATGCCGTGGCTGGCCACGACTGTTTTCTCGATCAATGCAGGCGCTGAAGCCGAGATCACGTTCAAGGGCAAGGCCGGAGCGCCAAGCCTGTTGCTCGATGAGGTCGACCGGATCATCTGGTCCTGCTCCCCCGTCCAATAGCGTCAGTCGCCTGTAAAGGTCGGGTCGCGCCCTTCGAGGAATGACGCGACACCTTCGCGAAAATCCTCCGACTCCTGCATCAGGAGGAAGCTCTCAAGGTCACGGTGGCCCGTTGCGCGCGTCAGGGCATGCGCGGCGACGTTCACGTCCTGCTTGACCATTTTTAGCGCCGTGGGCGGCAGTTTGGCCGCGTCCTGCGCCAATGTCCGCGCGCGGTCCAGGGCCTCGCCGTGAGGTGCGAGATAATCGACCAGCCCCCAGGCCTCCGCCGTTTTCGCGTCGACTTTCTCGCAAAGGGCCGCGAGACGCTTGGCCCGCGCCGGGCCAACAAGGGCAACGAAGCGGGGAATGGAGCCCCAGCTCATATTCATGCCGCGTTCTACTTCCGGCACATAGAAGCGGGCCTCATATGATGCGACCCGCAGGTCGAGCGACGCCATCAGCGCCATGCCGCCGCCAATACACCAGCCTTCAATCGCACACACGGTCAGCGCGTCGACCTGCTCCCACGCCGCGCAGAGACGCGGGCCGGCACGCTGGATGATCCGGCGCTCGCTGAGCGGTACCTCGGCCGGATCCTGTCTTTCAGGGTCTTTCAGATCGGCGCCCATGGTGAACATGTCGGCCCGCCCTGTCAGGATAACGGTGGAGATATCCGGGGCATCATGGAAGCGAATAGCGGCGGCTGTCAGCTCGCGCATCAATCGCTGGCTCAGGGCGTTGGCGCGGCTTCCTGTATCGAAGCTGACAATGGCCGTCCGGCCTTCTGTCCTGATCGTTAACAGCTCCGCCATCGCATTTCTCCCTCTGCAATTGTCTCCCGCCTGTCTAAACAGCCCGGCAATGTGCTGCAATTTCAGAATGTTTGGCCTTGCGACAGCACGTCCCGGTGGACATTGGCGCCCTAATCAGTATTGGAGACCACAGCATAGAAACTCGGAAATCTCGTTCGATGGCTGACAAACTTCACTTCTCGCTCGTTTCGCCCGCCAAGGAGCTTTTCTCCGGCGATGTCGATCATGTGATCGCACCCGGTTCGGAAGGCGAATTCGGCGTCCTGGTGAACCATGCACCTTTCATGACCACGCTGAAAAACGGCGTTGTCCGCGTGCTGGAAGGCGACACGACCAAGATGCGCCTGTTCGTGCGTGGCGGCTTTGCCGACGTCACCCCGGCTGGCCTTACCATCCTGGCTGAAGAAGCTGTCGACCTGAACAATGTCAACGTCGCTGACGTCGACGCCGAGCTTGAGGAAACGCGCAACAAGCTGCTCTCCGAAGGCAAGGAAAGCACGCATCAGACCGCGCTCCAGACGCAGATCGATTATCTGACCGACCTGAAAGCCGCGCTGGTCAACTAGGCCTGCGCGCGCAGCCATTTCAGCGCGCCTTCTTCCATTCCCTTGAATTTCGGATCGTCCGCCAGCGGCGCGACGAGCAGGCCTTCCGGCTGCGCAGCCCGTTTGATGGCGTGATACACGCGTGAGCGGCTCTCTCCTGAGGCAAACAGGAACAATCCGTCGTCAAGCGCACGCATGCCGGAAAACTCCGCCGGCTCAAGCGCCGTGCGCGGATCCCTGAGATAGATGAGATAAAGGTGAGTTGCGGCGTCTTCCGGCATGAACAGAAGACGCCGTAGCCCTCACAGGGTTCCGATCCGGTGCCTAGGCAAAGACCGCGATTGTCTGGCGACCGATCATTACCGGGTCGCCCATCCGGTTCCACAGACGCATGGACTGGCTGGAATAGCCGTCCTTTGTCGCCTGCGCCTCATGGTGGGCGAGGAACCAGCCTTCCATGGTAGTGATCTCGTCTGTCAGGAACTCAGCCATCCATGTCATGGAGCTGATCGGCCCCGGCTCTGTCATCATCGACATGGCCGCAGGTGGCGGCGAGTCAGCGATGGAAAGGAGCGTCGTCGGATTCCAGAGCGCGCCTTCATCCTTGTGACGCAGCCACAAGGTCATGTCGCCGTGCTCGGCACCGCTCATCGGCGGGTGGCCCGCAGCGAGACGCACATTGAAATGGTTCGCAAATGTTGGCCGGCGGCCTGAGCCGAAGAAGGCCGGGCTGTCCTCCGGGCCGGGCACTTGCGGACACTCTCGGGAGCGCTGGTCCAGCTTCGATGGCCGCTTGGCACCGAAGGCGAAGATGCAACGCGCCATGATGCCGGCCTCGGTGACCATGTCGACATTCACAAAGGCAGACGACTTGCCCCGCCGCAGGATCGATGGAGAGATGACAACCTCACCTCCAACCGGGCCGATAAAGGCGACCTGCGCAGAGCGGACCGGCATGTCATCGATCAGCTCGAGAGCA
>JAYZBJ010000047.1:0-19406 GCA_036338795.1 Pseudomonadota bacterium
ATTCCACGTCACCTCTTCGAGGTTTTCCGCCCAGGTTTTCCCGGTTACGGTCATGCAGTCACCGTGGATCAGCCCCTCCTCGTGGAGCGTCTTCATCAGCATGGGAACGCCGCCCGCTTCCCCGAAATCCTTGGCCACATATTCACCGCCCGGTTTGAGCGAGGCGATGTACGGGGTCTTCTGGAAGATTTCGGCAACATCCTTCAACTCGAACTTCACGCCGCACTCATGCGCCATGGCCGGAAGGTGAAGCGCTGCGTTCGTAGATCCGCCTGTTGCCGCAACGACGATTGCCGCATTCTCAAAGGCTTCCCGGGTGCAGATGTCACGCGGACGCAGGTTGGTTTCGATGAGACGCATCACCGCTTGGCCCGACGCGACGGCATACTCGTCACGGTTGGCGTAGGGCGCAGGAAGCGCCGAGGAAAGTGGCAACGCCAGGCCGATGGCTTCGGACACACAGGCCATGGTGTTAGCGGTGAACTGTCCACCACAAGCTCCATCACCCGGACATGCGATTTTCTCCAGCGCGTGCAGCTTTTCGTCCGTCATCTCATTGCTGCCCGCACTGTGGGCGCCGACGGCCTCAAAGACGTCGAGAACGGTTACATCTCGTCCCTCGAATTTCCCCGGAAGGATGGAGCCGCCATAGAGGAAAACCGAAGGGACATTCAGTCGAAGCATCGACATCATCATGCCCGGCAATGACTTGTCGCAACCTGCAATGCCGACAAGCGCATCATAGGAGTGGCCGCGCATGGTGAGCTCGACGGAATCGGCAATAACCTCACGGGAAACTAGTGAGGAGCGCATGCCCTCATGTCCCATCGCAATTCCATCCGTCACGGTGATGGTGCAAAATTCGCGCGGTGTCCCGTCTGCTTCCTTCACCCCTGCAGAGACGGCATGTGCCTGACGCATCAGCGCCGTATTGCAGGGCGCGGCTTCATTCCAGCAGGACGCAACACCTACGAATGGTTTCTTGATATCCTTGGTCGAGAGCCCCATCGCGTAATAATAGCTGCGATGCGGGGCGCGCGCCGGACCTTCCGTCACGTGGCGCGACGGCAGGCGTGACTTATCCCATGTCTTGCTCATCGAGGACCTCTCAACAGTCTGTTTCTCTCAGATTGCATAAGGCTGACTTCTGCGATGGGCTACCCATTTCCCGCAAATTTCCGTCTGATGACCTGCGAAAAATTATGCCCCTAGCACGTTCTATTTGGGTCCAGAAACGTTCTGAAAACGTTCTGGTTATCAGAATGCACACGAAATATTGGAATATTATTCCAATGTGAGACGCATCAGGAATTCGAGATCCTGATGGTCGCCAACCGGAAAAATGAACTCTGAAATCTTCTCAAAGCCGAAGCGCTCATAGATCCGCTGCGCACCGTAATTCTCGGAGAAAACGCTGAGGTAAAGTTCCGGGGCATTTTGTTGGCGTGCCCAGGCGATGGTTTCCTTGATGAAGTGCGTGCCAAGCCCCCTGCCCTGCAGCGCCTCATCAACATAGATACGCTTCAGCTCGACAGATTTCGGCGCCGCCGACTTCGCAGGGAGCGTCAGCGGCCCACATACGAGGTAAGCGCCCAGCCGTCCGTCATCACCTTCGGCGACTTTGACGACTGTCGATGGCTCAGCCAGCGCAGTCCGGTATACGTTCGGGCCGTGTTCCGTCTCCAGGAACGTCTCAAGGTCGGTGGCACTGTACAGATGCCCGAACTTGTCGGTGAACGTCTTTCGCGAAAGCGCAACGAGCTGGTCGAGGTCTTCTGTGACCGCATTCCGAATCGTCAGCGGTGGCTGGCTCTGATCGGCCATCCTGCACTCCATACTGTTCAAAGGACCGCTTAGTTTTCGGGCTCGAAGATCGCCGTTTCAACAGCGCCGGTCGAGTCGGACATACCGCGATACATGCCCTTGGAATTGAACACGTAGGCATATTCGCCATCAGCGCCCATCACTATCACGCCGCCATCTCCGCCGAGGTCTGCGACCTGGCCCAGTGCGTTTTCAGCAGCCGCCTCGATGTTGTCACCCGCAAGCCCAACCCGTGCGCATATCGTTTTCGCGACCCCGACACGGATGAAATACTCGCCATGCCCCGTAGCCGAGACAGCGCAGACGCCGTTCTGGGCGTAGGTCGCTGCTCCGATCAGCGGGGAATCACCGATCCGCCCTGGTGACTTGGCTGTCATGCCTCCCGTCGTCGTGGCAGCGGCAATATTCCCATCACGATCCAGGGCGACAGCCCCAACCGTTCCATGACGATCGGCGTCTGTACGGCTCTGGGTCTCAAGCACGCGCTCCAGAGCCTTCTTGCGCCGCTCGGTTGTGAAATAGCTGTTCTCGACCAGTTCGAGTCCAACCGTCTCCGCGAAATGATCGGCGCCATCGCCAGCAAACATGACATGTTCAGACTGGTCCATGACCGCGCGAGCCGCCAAAATCGGGTTCTTCACACGCTTCACGCCTGCAACCGCGCCAGCATCGCGTCCGAGACCGTTCATGATCGAGGCATCCAGCTCATGCTCATGACCGGCTGTCATAACAGCGCCCTTGCCCGCGTTGAACAGCTCGTCGTCTTCCATGACAATGACGGCGGCCTGGACGGCATCAACCGCTGTGCCACCAGATGCGAGCACGTCGGAGCCGGCTTTGAGCGAGGCCTCCAACGCAGTTCGGTAGGCAGCCTCCTGATCAGCGGAAAGGTTCTCGCGGAGGATCACACCGGCTCCTCCATGAATGACTATGCGCCATTCGGGTGTCGCGGCCTCAGCCATTTCCGCCTCCGTCTGAGGGGGTTCGGCAGTTGCGCATGCACTGAGGCAAGCGGCCAACAGTCCGACGATCCATCCACGCATCATTGATCTCCCTTGTCGGGCCAGCCGGAGCTGCGCCGCCGACCTCCCAGTTTCCCGGAGCGCCAGAGCCAATAGAAGATGGCGGCGTCGCCAATGATGAAAACTGTTATTGCGATGTACAACCAGATCATCAAGGCGTCCTCCAGCGTTTAACCCATTGCCGACAACTGTTCCCTCGCAGAGGTCAGCTTGGCAAGGGTCGCGGTCCATTCAATGACGCGTTCGCGATTTTCCTCGACGATTTCCGGCGGGGCCTTGGCGACGAAGTTCTCGTTTGAGAGCTTCTTCTCGGTGCCGGTAATGTCTTTCTCGAGCTTTGCGATTTCCTTGTCGAGACGGGCGATCTCATCGGCGGGCGTGATGAACTCTTCCACTTCCAGCGCGATCGTTTCTTCTCCGGATGCGATGGTGACCGCACGGGCCGGCTTTTCATCGGCGATGCTGAAACTGCCCAGCCGCGCCAGTTGCCGGATTGCGGTCTCATTGGCAGCCGCCCAGGCTTTGACCTTGTCCGACGCGCCGATCAACGAGGCAGCAATCTGCGCACCGGCCGGCACGTTGAGGACAGAACGCGTCGAGCGGATCTCCGACACGGTGTCGAGCACCCAGGCCATCTCGGCTTCGGCGTCTGCGTCCGCCCAGCTGTCGCCAAAGCTCGGCCAGCCCTGCAGCATGAGGAAGCCAGCGCGCTTGCGGCTCTCATCCTCGGTCTGTTCCCATAGGGCTTCGGTGACGAATGGTGTGAATGGGTGAAGCAGCTTGAAAGTCTGGTCGATAACCCAGCCACACGCCTGGCGCGTCTCGGCCTTTGCAGCCTCGTCATCGCCATTCATCACAGGCTTGATCAGCTCGATGTACCAGTCACAGAGAACGTTCCAGATGAACTGGTAGAGCGCGTCCGCCGCTTCGTTGAACTTGTAGGACTCAAGGCTTGCCGTAACCGCTTGCTCTGCCTTTGCGAGCTCTGCCGCGATCCAGCGGTTCAACGGGAGTTTGAGGTCACCAGGCTTCAGCTCGTGCCCGAATTCGCACTGGTTCATCTCTGCAAAGCGCGTGGCATTCCAGAGCTTGGTCGTGAAATTGCGGAAGCCTTCAACGCTCTGCTTGGCGAGCCGGATGTTACGGCCTTGTGCCGCAAGGCGGGCGAAGGTGAAGCGCAGCGCATCGGCTCCGTACTCGTCCACGAGCTCCAGCGGGTCCATAGCATTGCCCTTGGACTTCGACATCTTCTGGCCCTTCTCGTCGAGGACGAGGGCATGGATGTAGACGTCGTGGAAGGGGATCTCATCCATGAACTGGATGCCCATCATCATCATCCGGGCGACCCAGAAGAAGATGATGTCATGCGCGGTGATGAGTACGCTGGTCGGGTAGTATTGCTTCAGCGCGTCCGTATTGTCCGGCCAGCCCTGCGTCGAGAACGGCCAGAGGGCAGAGGAGAACCAGGTATCGAGGACGTCGTCATCCTGACGCAGCTCGACAGGATGGCCAAAATATTTTTGCGCCTTGGCTTTGGCTTCTACCTCATCTTTCGCAACGAAGTACTCGCCGTCCGGGCCAAACCACGCCGGAATCCTATGCCCCCACCAGAGCTGGCGGCTGATGCACCAGGGCTGGATGTTGTCCATCCAGTTATAATAGGTCTTGGTCCAGTTTTCCGGCACGAATTTGGTCTTGCCTGAACGGACAGCCTCAATGGCGGGCTTGGCCAGCTCCTCGGCGTTCACATACCACTGGTCGGTCAGCCATGGCTCGATGACGACACCGGAGCGATCCCCGAAGGGCTGCTCGATCTTGGTTTTCTCGATTTCGGCCAGCAAGCCAAGGGCTTCGAAATCTTCTTCGATTTTCTTGCGGGCTTCATACCGGTCGAGGCCGCGATAGGCAGCGGGAATGCCCGCGTCATCGGCCTCTGCTCCGTCCACGATGGCAGCAACCTTGGTGAGGATATTGAGACGCGGCAGGCCGGCGCGCTCGCCGACCTGGAAATCGTTGAAATCGTGCGCCGGGGTGATCTTCACCGCACCTGAGCCCTTTTCCGGGTCGGCATGTTCGTCCGCGACGATCGGGATGCGACGGCCAACGATGGGCAGGTCGACGAATTTCCCGACGAGCGAGGCGTAGCGGTCATCGTCCGGCGACACGGCAACGCCCGTATCACCAAGCATGGTCTCCGGACGCGTGGTCGCGACGACGATATAGTCGCGCGTTTCGGTGCCTGCGGGATTGCCGTCCTCATCCTCGACCGGATGCTCGTAAGTCACCCCATCAGCGAGCGGGTAGCGCAGGTGCCAGTAAGCGCCCGGCACTTCGCGTTGCTCGACTTCCAGGTCCGAGATGGCTGTCTGGAAATGCGGGTCCCAGTTGACGAGGCGTTTGTCGCGATAGATCAGGCCCTGCTCATAAAGGTCGACGAAGACCTTCCTGACCGCTTCCTGCATCTGGTCATCCGGGTCGTTCCGGTCACCCATGGTGAAGCGCTCATTCTCCCAGTCACACGAAGCGCCGAGGCGTTTGAGTTGATTGATGATCTGTCCGCCGGACTGCTCTTTCCACTCCCAGACCGGGTCAACGAACTTTTCGCGGCCGAGCGAGGCACGGCTTTCATTGCCGCCATCCTGCGCCATCTGACGCTCGACCACCATTTGCGTCGCGATACCGGCATGATCAGTGCCCGGCTGCCAGCGCACATTCTTGCCGCGCATCCGCTCGAACCGGACGAGAATGTCCTGCAACGTATTGTTGAGGGCGTGTCCCATGTGCAGAACGCCGGTCACGTTTGGCGGGGGGATGACGATGGAATAGGCCTGCGCGCTGGTGTCGCCTGACGGGCGGAAGCAACCTGCCTCCTCCCAGCGCTGGTAAATGCGCTGTTCTGCGCCTTTCGGATCGAAGCGTTGGTCGAGCATTCGGGTCAGTCCATCATCACGTCTAAAACACAAACAAAAGGCGCGCCGGTAAGGGCGCGCCTCGTCTCTATATCAGTGTGGGAACGAGGGTCTAGCGCGCCATGCGGGCAATGCGCTGTACTTCCTCTTCCACTTTTCGCTCGACAATGGCCGGAAGGTTCGCATCGAGCCATTCCTTGATCATCGGGCGAAGCATTTCCATCATAAGGCCCTCAAGCGTGTTCGGATTACCCTGATCAGACGATTGCTTGACCATCAGCTTTCCGAGCGCGCTGGCAGCTGCGCCTGCGATCCGCTCATCCGTCAGGCCTGCACCCGATGCAGATGCCTGAGCTGGCGCCAGCTCTGCGGGCGCTTCGGTCTTGCCTCTCAGCATGCTTGCTTCCTCACGAACCGGGACTTCCGGCGTTTCGACTTCGTCTGTCGCCGGTATATCGCGGTTCCACTCGTCATCCCAGTCTTCATCGGTCGATTGCTCTTCTTCGCCACCGGTAAAGCTTTCGAATTCGGCCGCAACCGGCTCGTCATCGTCGAGATTGACTTCGTCCAGCTCGAAATCACCGAAGTCATCCGAAGCTGTTTCGGTCACCTCGGAAGGCTCGGAGGCTTCTTCAAAAGCCAGATCTTCGAACATGGTCTCATCGACATCGTTGAGCAGGTTTTCCGGCTCACTCGTCTCCGCGACCGGATCGAGGGAATCGGTATCGTCCTGGCTGAGTGCCTCTGCGCTTCCGCCTGCCTGCTCGATCACATCATCAAGCGAAAGGTCTTCGAAATCGTCGTCGTCCTGGACGTTGACCGAAACACTCGGCTCTTCTTTCTTGACGGCAGGTCGGGCAGCCGCAGGACGTGCACCTTCACCTTCGTCCGAAATTATCTTGCGGATGGAGGCAAGGATTTCCTCCATCGTCGGCTCTGCTTGTGCTTTCTCGGCCATTTCCCAGCTCCCGGAGGTATTAAAAAGTCTCCCCATCAGGGGCTACACCGCGTCGGTTAATGAGGTGTTATGACGGATTCGGCGGCGATATGCACGCGCGCAGGCAGTCAACGAATTGCAAGACCCAGTGTTTCGGGTGTCAGGCGCCCCATTGCAGCCAGCAACTGGTGCGCCGCGACATACTTGTCGCGTTCAGCTGAAACCAGCGACAGACGCGCCTCGAGTAGCTGCTGTTCCTGGTCGAGGACATCGAGCGTTGTCCGGGTGCCGACCGTGAGCTCCTCCTGCGCGCCTTCATACGCAATTTCGGCAGCTGCAACCTGACGTTCGGACGCCTCGACAGCCCGCGCGGCAGCCAGGTGGGCGTACCAGGCTTGCGCAACCTGTGTCCGCACCGCACGCTGAAGCTGCGCGAGTTGTGACTGCGCCCGGCTTCGCGCAAGCTTGGCCTCACGAAGACCGGACGAATTCGCGCCACCCGCATAAAGAGGGATCCGCGCCTGAGCCCCGGCGACAACGCTGGAATCGGTAAAGCCTTCGGTGTGATACTCTTCAACACCTGCCTGCGCGATGATCGACACTTCGGGCCTCAAGGCGCCACGGGCGACACGGATGCCCTCATCTGCTGCGCGTTCGGCATGGCGGGCTGCGGCAATGTCCGGGTTGGAGGACAATGCTACCTGCAATGCTGCCTCGAAACTCGCCGGAAGCTGCGGTGCCGCCGGGACCGGCACGAGATCACCCGCTTCAAGCCCCGTCAGAAAGCCGTATAAGGCGACGCTGCCCTCAAGTTGCGCTTCTGCCGCCGCGAGCTGCGCCCTACCGCCTTCAAGACGCGCTTCTGACAGGGCAACATCCGTGCGGGTGACGTCACCAACATCAAAGCGATCCTGAGACTGGACCAGCTGACCATCAAGCAGCTCGATACTGCTTTGCCTGATGCGGATCACTTCCCGGTTACGCAGGATATCGACATAGGCCGTCACTGTATCCAGCAACAATTGCTGCCCTGCGCTGTCGAGCTGCGATCGTGCCGCCATTGCGCCGGCCTCAGCTTGGGCCACGCCCGCAACGATTCGCCCACCAGTATAGATGGGCAAGCGCGTTTCAAGCTGCGCCGAGGCAACGGGGAAATTCCCGGTATTGAACGCGAACGGCCGATTCGAATCGATCGACTGGTAGGTGTAGCCGGAGAACAGGTCGACAGAAGGGCGGCGCTGCGCCTTTGCCTGCGAGATGCGTTCTTCAGCGATGCGCGCTGAGTCGCGTTCCTGATCCAGGCCTGGATTGTTGAGCCAGGCGGCAGTCAATGCATCCTGAAGCGTTTCGGCGCTTGCAGCGCCCGTGACTCCGATCGCGAGAACTGTCGCCACTGCGACACGACGCAATGCCTTCATCCTGCTCATCCCGCTCCCCTCTTCTGTTTCCCGCACACATAGCACAGGAAGAGAGGCGGTGAACAGTGTTCACTTTTTGACGAACGTTTCAGAGAGCGGCTTTCGCGAGCGCTTCCGAACTAATCCGATTAAAAGGTGAAGGTCGGCTTCTTCTCAAAGCCGGGCATCACAGGCGGGCACGCGTCAAACGCATCACGATATGCGGTCACATCGCCAGAGCGCGTATAGATTCGCGCACGGCCAAGATCACGGCCAACCGGAATGGCCATACCGAGACGACCGCCTTCAGCCATCTGGCTGAACCAAGTCTCTGGTGCGGTCTCGATCATGCCGGGAACGAGGATGATGTCGAAGGGGCCCTGATCAGCCAGCCCCGCTTTGAGGTCACCCTGAACCGCTACAGCCCGGTCAACACCGAGCGTGGCAAAGCGCTGGGACATTTCCTCCACGAGGTTTTCATCATCCTCGAGCGCAATGACCGTTTCGACCATACGGGCGAGCAAAGCCGTCTCATAGCCAGCGCCAGCGCCGATCACGAGAGCGAAGTCACTCGGCTGCGGGTCCAGTGCCTTGATCATCTTCGCCGTATCACGCGGCGTCCAGAGAGCGCGATTCTCGCTCGTGCGGATTTCGTATTCCGCATAGGCAATTGACTGCTCCGACTTGGGCACGAAAGCCTCGCGGGGCGTCGTCAGAAAAGCGGACACAATCTCCGGGTCCGTGACATCATCTGGGCGGATCTGCGAATCCACCATGATCTGCCGCATCTTCGCGAAATCCATTGCCTTCCCCTTTTCCCGGCTGGCCGGTCAGTAAAGCCTGCCCATAACTTAGCGCGGCGCGGCTGGCAATGTGACCAGATGGGCGAAACGCCGCTTTAGGCGATTGCAAGCGCAGTAAGCGGCTGCTATCTGTCCGCGTCGCTCCTGACGAAGGCCCTGTGGCGGAGTGGTGACGCAGCGGATTGCAAATCCGTGTACCCCGGTTCGATTCCGGGCGGGGCCTCCAGGAAACGCGCTTCAAGCGCCTTGCGCACCACCTCTTTCATCCGACAATTCAGATGGTTAGCGAGTGTACGCCAAGTTCACGTAACTGGTTTACGCGTCATTAACCAATCCGGCCGATAACTTGCATTGTCTTCTTTGGAGACACCCACCATCACCCAACGCCTCGGCGGGAGTTTTCACTCCCGCCTTTTTTTTATCAGTTGCCTGCACACGGGCGTTTGACACACGCGCTTCGTTTGCTATTGGAGCGTCCTCGCACGGTGATCCGCGATAGCTCAGTTGGTAGAGCAGGCGACTGTTAATCGCCCGGTCGTAGGTTCGAGTCCTACTCGCGGAGCCACCGGCGAATTTCCCTGAAAATCGGAACAAATATTCCAGCAGGCCTAGCGCTGCTGGCAAGCGCGTACGCCGACAACCGGGATGAGCGTTTTCCAGCCTTCGCTGGTGGTGATTTCAAGCTTGCCCTGCTCGACGCGTTGTCCGCCCTGCAGCTCCTCGCCCGGCACCACCGTCAGCATGATCTGCTCGCCATTGGGGCCTGCGAATCCCTGTTCGGTCATGAACTCGCCAAAGATGCTGCCGCGATTGATCGTCTGCATGACGTTTGCGGCATTCGCACCGATTTGCATCACTGCTTCGCCTGACTGTTCTTTCTGGAAAAAGATGAACTGGCTGGCATCCGTCCGATTCCAGAGAAACAGGCCACATTCATTCTTCGCCAGCGTCTGCGGGCCCAATCCCGATTCGGGGACGACATTAACCGCCGGGACCAGCGTCTGTGGGTCTACGGATGGCGTCTGAACGGGCGCTGGTTCCGGTTGGGAGGAACAAGCCGAGAGCAAGGCTGCCCCAACCAACGCATGAGAAAGCTTCTTCATGGTGCTGTCCCTCCAGTGACTGCATCGCGTCGATAGGTCCAGGCGCCATCCTCGCGGGAAAAGCCTGCATTGGCGAGGAGCATTTCAATGTCGCTGTCCTGCGTGGTGACGACCACATCGATCGTGGCGGCGCCCTGCAAGGTCGCGTCGGCTTCGATCCTCACCGAATCGCCGGCCGGACCGTCGCCCCTCATCTGGATATCAAACGCACCATTCTCGCAGCCGAGCGTGCCTGTCAGGTCCGAAAATTCGCGGCCAAACTGGCGTGCAGCGATTGAAAGAGTATCGGCGGTGAGATTACCGCTGGCTGACGTGCACTGACGGTCATCGATACGCACCGCGGCACCGGAAACCCGGAATGTGCCACCGATTGACCGCACATCGCTTGCAAGGCTTTCGAGCGCCGAAATGTTCTGCTGCAGGCGCAAGTCCCGCGCTTCCACCGAATCGCCGTCGATCAAAGTGATCGTGCCAGCGCCGCGTCCGCCTGCCCCGCCCCATTGCACATCAAGCGTCGGCTTAAGCGACAGGAGCGACATCGGTTTCAGCGCCACATCCACGTCGCCAACCGGTTGGCCATTGAAGTAGACACCCATGACGCGGCCTTGCCAGATCGTGCCTTCAGACTGGGTCCACTGAACGCCCATACTGTTGAGCGGTAGCTTTCGCAGGACGTAGCCCATCGGACTCTGGGACGCGGCAAACCAGATCAAAGCAATGATCGCGAGCACGACGAGGAAGAATCGCATCACGCACCTCCCCCAGTGATTTCCACGGTCGCACGCACCCGTCCATTGCCGGCCTGATCGACGCTCAGGCGCTGGACACGCCCGGACAGGCGGGTCTCGACCTCATTCAGCCAGTAGAAGAGCTGCCGCGAATCGGCTTGGTCGAATACGAGGGAGAACTGCCCGTCCTGGCCGCCCTGCAATCTGGAGATCGCTAATCCAGCTTGTTGAGCGGACCGTGTCACTTCACCCTTGAAGGCGTCGGCGTTCATCACATTGCCTGTGGATGCAACGAAGCCCGTGCTCGCCGGGGAACGTGCTCTTTGCGAAGCGGACAGCTGCTCGAGCTGAGCCAGATTGTCCGCAGCAAGCTGTCTGTCCGCTCTCGCATCCGCGCGGCTTGAAAGCAGCGGCGACACAAGACCGTACCAGACGACCACCACAGCGAGCAGCGCACCTGCACCGGCTACAAGCGCCTTCTCCCGACCTGTCAGGCCTTGCCACCAAGCACTCATGAGCTTGCCTCTATCGTGAATTCACCCGCAACGCGGTCGCCGCTTTGTCGTGCTTCGCCCAGCCTTACCGACAATCCCTTCTCTTCAAGCCGATCGCCGATCGCGTCAGCTTGCGCGTAGCTTGCGAAGACCAGCATCGCGATGAGCCGTCCGTTCGCTGCATCATAACGGATGGAGCGAACCTCGGCGTCCTCCACCGGCGCAATTGCCTCGTATAGCGCTGCTGTGGCGGTCGTCGGGCGGAGGCTGGCATAGCCACCCTGCCCGCTACCGCTGCGCAGGGTTGCGAGTGCTGGCTGCAACCGCCCGCCAGCTTCAGGCGCCACCGCCGCGATCAAATCCCTTGTCTGCGCTTCCAGCGCTCGCGTTTGTTTATCGAGCGCCTGCGTCTCGAGCCAGATCGAACCCAGCCATCCCACCGCCACGCAGGCGGCCAACGCGCCAACAGCTTTCCATTTCGACAAGCCTTCGATCTGCAGAGGCCGGCGCACACTGAAATCACCCTGGCGGAGCGACACCATGTTGCTGGGGGAAGCGTCCGAATACCAGCTGGCAAGCTTGATCAGCCAGGCTGCATCTTCGGCGATGCGTTCGGATACCGGCGTTTTGCCAAGAATGCGCGCTGTCCGGTCGCCCAGAATGGCGCCATCGCCTGCTGGAGCGAGTGTCTGGATCAAGTCCTCCGGCGCGTCCGCGTCGAGCGCGAATGATGTGGCGGACGTTCGAAAGAGGATCTCATGGGGCCCTTCGCAAGCAAGAACAGCGTCAGGCACGCAGGCATGTGTGGCAACGAGATCTGCGTCAGGTAGTCCATACTGGGAGAGACGGTCCATCCAGCGTCGCATGTCTGCTGCTGCAACTACATGCACCGGGCGTGGCTGACCAACACCTGACGGCCCGAGCGCTGCGTGCAGCATTTCTACCGGCTGGGCGAGATCGTCCTCAAGGGCGAAAAGCGCGATCCGCCTCGCCTCAACTGGTTTACGCGCAGCGATGTCCGCGCGGCCAGCCGTCACGGCAGTGCCCGGCACGAAGGCGACTGCGCCCTCACTAAGTGACTTGCCGGCAGGTATATCGGAATCGACAATCCAGTCGCCGGCGGACCGCCAGGCAAACAAGGGCATCTGGTCTTCCGACACGGGCATCAGAATGAATAGGTCTGCCATGCCTTAACCCTTCCGTTCGCGCCTGATGGCAGAAACATTCCCAGTTTCCTCAACCAGCAAAAGCAGGTCATAAATCCTGCGAAGGCCGCGATACTCGATCACCGTCCGTATACCAATATGGCTGGACTGAACCGATAGCATCTCTTCACGCCGCAGTTCAGGCGCGATCTGCGCAAGGTCAGGCTGAGACAGCATGTCCCCAACGCTTTCCCAGCCACCTGCCGGCCGCTGGAAAATCACGTCCCGCGCATCTCGCAGTGGGAGGGCACCGGACATGGCAAGGGAAAGCAAGGCGGCTTCTTCCTCGCGGAGTGTATTGATATTCAGGACCTGCGGACGCTCATCAGGCATCGCGCACAGAAGCGGGCGCAGCGCGTCGATCAATTCCGGCGTGTAATATCGGATGGCGCGCAACTCTGACAGGTTTTGAAGGGGCTGTCCCGATGTCCGGTATGCAGGGACCAGCCCACTATAGTAGCTGTCCTCAGCGCCGCTAAGGCCCGGTGACTGATCAGCGTCCACCCAGTCAACCAGGCTGGCGGTTAGTGCCTCGACGTCGATGCCTTCTAGTTCGGCAAGCTCAAGAAGCTGTTTGAAATCGTCGCGCGGTGTGCGGGACGTTCCGGCACCTTCCTCGCCGTCACTCGTATTTGAGCGGAGCGCGTTCACGTTCAGGCAGTTCGTAGCGTCCCGCCCATTGATGGAGATGACGCCGCCATCAATCTGAAACGTCATCGGCTCGCTCAATGCGGGCATGCCATCGAACAGGTTGCGGCCGGACGTTGCGACCAGCTTCTCAATGGTGAGTTCCGCAAACTCTTCAGCGCCGGACACGAACCAGTCTGTCTGCGCGCTGGCGTCGAGTGCCTTTGCGCGGGACGTGCTTGCCAGCACTGCAGATGATAACATGATCGCGACCGTCGACATCGCTGCGACGATCATAAGAACCGTTACCAGGGCAACGCCTGCCTCGGTCTTCCGGGGACTGGCACGTCTCATCCTGCACCCCCTACCCGCGAAGCAATGGTAAGCTGCCGGGCATCCTCAAACCGGATGTGTATTTCGATGAGATCGGGCAGCACATTATTGGGAGGTATCGTCGTGCCCTCCCAATAGGATGACATCTCATTTCCCGCCCAGAACTGAAGGTCGATTTCAGCGATACCGGAGAGCAAGGTGCGTTCTGCAACGGGTGTTGCGCCGGTGGCGTCCGGGCGCGTCCACGCCCGCCGCAAAAGCCTACCATCGTCGGTCAGGTCATACTGTACGGCCTGAAGGTCACTTCTCGGTGTCGCGCCTGCTGGATTCATCCAGCCTCCACGAACGAACCTGATGACGCCATCGGTCCGATTGGTTTCACCGCCCACCAAAGTCACCGAACCATCGAACCCTTCTGGCGGCTCGACACCGCGAAGGACGATCGCCTCAAAGTCACTTCGAATGAAAGCCTGTGCGATATCCAATTTGCGAACGATCTCCTCACGGTCGCGCAATTGCTCGCCTGATGCGGTCGCCCGAAGCAGGAGGTTACCGCCAGCCACGGCAAGCATGGACAGGATCAGTAGCGCAACAAGCGTTTCGACCAGCGTGAACCCTGATTCCTGTCGATTTTGTCTGTCGACGATCATGAGCGCTCCGCTTTCAGCGTGGTCAGGCGCGCAAGATCCTGTTCTTCCCCTGTGCGCCTCACCTGAACCTCGAGCCTGAAGAGCCCTTCCTGACCCGCCGGCACGGTGTTGAGCGTCCAGTCGAACGAGCGGCCCATCTGCTCTTCCGTGCCATTCGTCTGCCCAACCTTGATGGCCTGCGGGTCGATCATCGCCCGCGACAGCACATTTTCTGCCGTGGTGCGCGCGAGAAAACGCGCTTCAAGCCGGCTCGTATTTCGCAAGGCATCAGACGAGAGTTGCATCAACGGAACCGCGGCGAGCGCGAGTATCCCAAGTGCCGCGACAGTCTCGACGAGGCTGAACCCGTCCTGCCTGTTCCGGGTCGGGTCAGTCGCGCTGGACATACGCCACCTCACCTTCGGAACTGATTTGAAGCGTCTGCTCGAATGCACCATACCGCAACACGACATTTGTTGGCTCGAGCGTTCCAAGCGGGTCGAACACCAACATCCGTGCACCCTTGCTATCTTCCTGCTTGCGCTCGCCCGGCTTGCGCAGGTCGACAAAAGCGCCTTGCGGGAGCTGCGACAACTCCCGCTCTGTTTGCTGCCACTCGAACCCGTTCCAGCGAACAAGCTCGACAGCGCCATCCACAGCGCGGATAGCCAGCGTGTCGCCGGTGAGGATCGACATATCCTGAATGTCCCGGATTGCAGTTCCCAGGTCTTTCATCGCGCGCTCACGCGGGTCGGGCCGCTCCGGCAAGGTCATGATGGCCACACCCGCAACCAGCCCGATGATGAACACAACGAGCATGACTTCGACCAGCGTCATTCCGGCCTGATAGTGAGGGGGCGCGGGCCGTGCCAATATTTCTAGTTCCAGTTCCCGATGTCTGCATTCTCTTCTTCGCCGCCCGGCTCGCCGTCGGCACCGAGAGAATACAGGTCATAGGCCTCGTCCGAGCGCTCGCCGGGGCGTTGGTAGACGAAAGGCCGCCCCCATGGGTCCATCGGCACCTTGTTGATGTAACCGCCTTTGCGATAGCTGCCGGCCGTGTTTGCGCTTGATGGCTTGTTCACCAGCGCGTCGAGGCCCTGCTCGGTGGTGGGATAATCATACATGTCGAGGCTGTACTGCTCGAGTGCGTTGGTGAGCGCGGACACATTGGTGCGCGCGGTCTTCAGCTGCGCATCAGTCCTGGCGCCAAGCACATTGAACAGGACCACCGTCGACAGCAGCCCGATGATGAAAATGACGACCATGATTTCGGTCAGAGTGAACCCGGCCTCTTTGGCGCGTTTCGGATCCGGTTTGCGTTTCATGAGGTCAGTCCTCCTAACCAATGGCGAATGTGTTGATCTGTAGAATTGGAAGCATGATCGACAGCACGATCAGTGCGACGATGCTGGCAAGGAACACGATCATGATCGGTTCGAGCAGGCCAAGCGCGACCGTTGCGGCGTTGTCGAATTCATCTTCGAGATAATCAGCGGCGCGGCCCATCATGCCCGCAAGGTCTCCGCCGCGTTCACCGCTGGAGACCATGTGCAGGAGCATGGGCGGGAACACCGCCTCACTCCGCATGGCCCGCGCGAGCGTCGACCCTTCCTCGACCTTGCGGCGAACATTCGCCACGGCCTTGCGAAACACAGCATTGCCGTTTGCATTCCGAGCGGCGGCAAGACACTCCGGCACAGGAGCGCCACTGGATGAGAGGGTTGCGAACGTCCGCGCAAAGGACGCCGCTGCAACACCGCGTGCGAGGTTGCCGATTACTGGAAGGGACAGGATCAAACGATCACGCGCCTCTTTCGCCGCAGGTGCGCGCATTGCGCGTCTCAATGCCCAACCGGCGGCGACGATCACGATCACTAATGCCAGTCCCCACTGACGCAGGAAGCCCGAAACGCCGATGACAGCATCGGTCAGCCAGGGAAGGTCCTGTCCGAGCGTATCGAACTGCTCCACGATCGCGGGCACGACGAACACCATCAGCAGCGCCACCACGAGGAGCGCGATCACGCTCAGCACAATCGGATAAATCAGAGCCGACAGGATCTTGTTGCGCATCTTGCGCGACTTTTCGAGGTGGGCCGCCAGCCGCTCGAGAACTTCGTCCAGGCGTCCCGATGACTGACCGGCCGATACAACCGCCCGGTAGAAGCTGGGAAATGCACGCGGCGCGCTATTGAGTGCTTCAGAAACCGAATAGCCATCTGTGATGGCAGAGCGCACCCCCATGAAGACCTTGCGCATGGCAGGCTTCTCAGCCTCTGCGGCGACGGACCCGATCGCCTCCTCAACCGGCGTGCCGGATTTGACGAGCAAGGCGAGCTGACGGGTGGCAACGACGAGACTGCCACCAGAAAGCTTCTGATCGTGACCGCTGACGGCTGCCTTCGATTTCGCTTTCCTGCTTTCGGTGACATCGAGCGGCGAGAGCTGGCGCAGGCGAAGTTCCTTGCGGGCTGCGCGTGCGGAGCCTGCGGTAATCACGCCAGTGGTCCGCTTTCCATCTGCGGCGATGGCCTGGTAGTCGTAGACAGCCATGGCTAGTCCTCATCCTTCCGGCAGACGCGGAGGACTTCTTCAACACTGGTCTGCCCCGCCACGACATATCGCCGGGCATTGCGGAACAGCGTATCGTGACTGGCCAGTGCCTTGGCTTCCAGCTCATCTTCGGAAACATCATCGCGGATAAGCTGACGAATTTCCTGATCGACGGTCACGAGCTCATAGACCCCCAACCGACCTTCATAACCGGTCTGTGAGCAGGCCATGCAGCCACGCGGGCGATAGAATTCGAAGTGTTGATCCGTCGGCAGGCCGAACATGGCTTTCTCATCATCGCTGGCGGCATGCGGCGCCTTGCAATGATCGCAGAGCTTGCGCACCAGCCGCTGCGCGAGCACGGCGCGCATGGTCGCCGCCAGCACATATGGCTCAATGCCCATGTCGCGCAGGCGCTGGATCGCGCCGACGGCGCTATTGGTGTGAACGGTCGAGAGGACCGGCCGCCCCGTTGAGGAGAATTCGAACGCGACCTTGGCGGTTTCCAGATCGCGGATTTCACCCACCATGACCACATCCGGATCATGCCGCAGAATGGCGCGAAGCGTGGCAGCGAAGGTCAGGCCGACCTTGTGATGCATCTGGGTCTGACTGATGCCCTCAAGGCCATACTCGATGGGATCTTCGAGCGTCATGACATTTCGCTGGCCGTTGTTCAGCACGGACAGAGCGGAATAAAGCGTGGTTGTCTTGCCCGAACCTGTGGGCCCGGTAACCAGCGTAATTCCATTCGGCTGCGCAAGGACCGAACGAAGCCGCGAAAGCGTGTCTTCATCCATGCCGAGCTCATCAAGCCCCAGCAGTGCGTTGCGCGTGTCGAGCAGGCGCATCGTCACGCGCTCACCGTAGCGCGATGGTAAGGTGGACACCCGCACGTCGATCGAACGCCCACCGATGGACAATGAAATCCGGCCGTCCTGGGGAATGCGCTTTTCGGCAATATCGAGCCGCGCCATGACCTTCACCCGGCTGGTCAGCGGGGCAGCGAGGCGACGGGACGGTGTCAGCACTTCCTGCAACACACCATCGATCCGATACCGCACCGACAGATTGTCCTCGTGAGGCTCGATATGGATATCCGAAGCCCGGCGTTTGACAGCCTCGTAGATCAGCCCATTGATCAGGCGCACCACTGGCGCATCGTCATCGCCGTCCAGAAGGTCAGCCGTCTGCGGGATATCGTCGACGAGGGACATCAGGTCGCCTTCGCCATCCATGGCGGCTTCTGTCTCACCTCCATCAATGGCGGCACGCGCATAATGCTCTGAGAGTGCACGCTCAAATCGCGTCGCATCAAGATGCTCGAATGTGAGCGGACGACCGAGGGCTCTTCGCGCTTCCAGAATGGCGGTCGGATTGGCCCCTGCCCGCACGCCAAGCAACGCCCTGCTCTCGTCCTGCGACAGCACGACGAGGCCCTTGTCACGCGCAAACGCGTAGCTGAGCGTGCGTGGTGTATCTGTTTCACTCATACTCTGAACACCTCGGGCGACGGCTGGTCTGTCCGTCACCCCTATTGCTGCGTCGGCGCTGGCTGTCCCAGCACCTCGCCGAGGAACTCGTCCAAGGATACGCCAACCTCGTCCTCGCGCAACAATTCCTGCGCGCGGATATAGTTGTAGCTGCGGGCTGTCACGCGGGCCGCATCCTGCCGGTCACGGACAATCGTAGGTTTGATGAACACCATCAGGTTCGTCCGTGTGCCGCCTTTGCCTTCGGACTTGAAAAGATTACCCGCCACCGGGATGTCACCCAGGAACGGCACCTTCGAATTGACGGTCGACTCTGTCTGCTCGATCAGGCCGCCAAGCACGATGATTTCTCCGTCATCCGCGAGCACGCTGGTGGAGATATTCCGCGTGTTCAGGATGAGATCGGGAGACACGCTGCCTACCTGGCCGAACACGCTCGACACCTCCTGGAAGATATCCAGACGAACCGTATTGTCGGACGAGATACGAGGCGTGACTTCCAGCTTCACACCCACTTCCTCCCGCTGGACCGTCCGGAAAGGGTTTGAGTTTGAATCGCCGAGCACCTCGCCGGAAGTCAGTGGTACGTTCTGGCCGACCAGCAGAGACGAGGTGCCGTTATCCAGCGTCATGTTGAACGGTTTGGAGAGCACGCGGGAATTCGTGTCTTCCTCGACTGCATTGATGATGGCGCCAAACAGGGTGTCGCCGCTATCGCCGCCTATGCCGAGCAACGTTCCGTTTACGCCAAGCAATGAGCTGAGGGCTGCATCGCGGAATGGGTTCCCGCCATCGTCATCCCCTGCAAAGATGTCGTCATTGATCAGTGCACCAGCGAGCGCCAGCATATTGGGCGCCGACCTGGAAAAATTCGTCCCGACGAGAGGTGTCGACGAGTTGCCCGTGCCCGCAAGCAGGAACTGAACCCCAAGCTCACGCGCGGTGTCGTCAGACATCTCCACGATGATTGCTTCCACAAGCACCTGCGCCCGCCGCGTATCAAGAGCTTCCACGACACGTTCCATGGACAGAAGCGTGTCCGGCTGCGCGCTGATGATCAACGAGTTGGTTTCCGGATGATGCGCGATTGTTGCCTGCGGGATCGCGTTGTCAGCGGGACCGCTTTGTTCGGCCATGGTCGCCGCAAGCTTTTCGAGCACCGGGACAATTTCTTCGGCCTTGGCGTTGTTCAGCTGGATCACTCGCAGATTATCCCGCGTCGGCTCCTCAGCATCGAGCTCTGCAGCAACCTTCAACGCCCGGGCAACGAGCTGCGCGTCGCCGCGCAGAACGACAGAGTTGCTGGTTGGCGACGAGGTGACCTCGAAATTATCGACAGGATTCCC
>JAYZBJ010000048.1:0-6977 GCA_036338795.1 Pseudomonadota bacterium
GAGCTTCGTGAAGAAGCCCGTGAGGCACTTGGTGACGATTTCGACATCAAGGGCTTCCACGACACGATCCTCGGCGGCGGTGCGATGCCGCTCGAAATCCTCGAGCGCCGTGTCGATGCATGGGTCGAAGAGGTGAAAGCCGAGAGCGAAGGCGAATAGACCTGACGCGTCCTTCCCTTTGACAGGGGAGCAGAAAAACAGGGCCGCGCGGATGAGGGATCACCGCGCGGCCTTTTTCTTTCTGCCTTGAAAGCAAGCGGGCTAGACCGTCTCTTTTTCGGTGATCTCCACGGCTTTCATCGCCTCGGCAATATGGTCGGCCAGCAGCCGGGCCTTGCCCTTCAGCTTGCCGCCGGACCAGACAACGTGCAGCGGCAGCAGTTCGGAGTCCCATTCAGGCAGGAGACGGACGAGGTCTCCGCTGCGGACTTTCTCGCAAACGAGCCAGTCGGGCGCGAGCACATAGCCAAGCCCGTCCTGCGCAGCCTGGATCAGCATGTCGCCAGATGAGGCGCGGAAGCGGCCATCGACGCGCATCTCGACCCGGTTGCCGGTCGTCTCATTGGTCAGGACCCATTGCTGAGGGTTGTTGCGATGGCGCAGGTGAAGCGCGTCAGCGCCCGGCAAGTCCGCCGGTGTCTCGAGCGCTGACATCTGCGCCGCATAGATCGGTGACGCCCATAGGCGGCGCGGCGAGACCGCGATCCGCTTCGCCATGAGGCTTGAGTCGGCGAGCTCTCCAAGACGGAACGCAAGGTCCACCCCCTCCTGCACGATATCGGTGTACATATCGTCCGAGATCACATCGATGGAGAGATCAGGATAGCGCCGCATGAAGCTCGCCAGCGCAGGCGCAATGACCACGCGCGAAAGCGAGTGCGGCACCGTGATGCGGATCTGGCCGTAGGGCTCATTATCAAGCCCGCGAACCTCGGCTTCGGCGCGCTCGAAATCGTCAAGAATGCCACGGGCGCGGATGTAGAACTTCTCACCAGCCTCAGTCAGGCTGAGCGCGCGGGTGGTCCGCAGGAAAAGGTCTGCGCCGAGCTGCGATTCAAGGTCCTGAATTCGCCGGGAAACCGTCGGCTGGCCGATATCAAGGTCGGCGGCGGCCTTCGAGAAACTTCCCGTATCGGCGACCCTGATGAAGAGCCGCATTGCGTCGAGCCTGTCCATACTTTGCCTCCCGCATAAATCCTCCGCGATAATATAGGTGCCGCAACGTCAGGATGCGAGTGTTGAGGGGGCGCAGGCCGCCGGGACGACCGGGTGTGCCTGAGCTCCCTCAGTTCTTGCTAGAATTCCTGACGGATGCCGAAAACGAAATTGCGTCCACGCAGAGGCGATTGGTCTTTCACGAAAGATGTGTGGACCAGCGCAAGTTCATCCAGCAGGTTCGTGCCACGCACATAGAACTCCACGCTGTTCGAACCGCTGCGCTCCAGCGTGTAAGCAAGCGTCGCATTCAGCATGTCGTATCCTTCCGTCTCTGTTTCATAGGATGCGAAGCGATCCTGATCGAGAGTTCGGTAGAGCTCCACATCTGCCTTGAGCGGTCCCTTGGCCCAGTCATAACGCGCGCCGAAACGAGCAGGGGGAATGCGAGGAAGGTTGTCGTCCTCGCCGGAAAGCTCGGTATGCACATAATCGCCAAACACGGTCAGGGTCGACGCTGGCGTAAGCTGGTGGCTCAGCTGGCCGTCGATGCCAGTGAATGCCGCATCGGCCGCGACGTATAGAAGGTAATTGTGGGGCAGTCCCGTCTCGCTGTCGGTTTCGATCAGGCGTGCAAATACGTAGTCTTCGAAATCCTGATGGAACACACTGATCTCGAAGTGCGTCGGGCCTTCGAATTTGCGGAAGGTCAGATTGATCGAGTTGGCTGTTTCCAGAACATCATTGGGGCTTTCAGGGAATTGCGAAGAAGCACGTTTGGCGTTCACCAGCCCGACTTCATAGCTATTGGTCGCGAGATTATTGCCATAGGCATACAGCTCGCGCACGCTCGGTGCCCGTTCGGTATGGCTGAGTGATAGCGCGGCTGAATAACCTTCAGCATAATTCCACGTAGCACCGACCGACGCAGACAGCGGCTCACTCTCGACCGATGGGTGGTTGTCGATGAATCTGTCGATATAGCTGGAAGCAATTACGTCTCTCCAGCCGTCGCCATAAAAGTTCTGGAAGATCTGTTGGTGTTGGGGCGAAAGCTGGATGCGAAACTCCGGCATGGTGACATCGATTTCACGCCAATCCTTCCGCGCGCCAATCTCAAAGTCGACCTTGCCGATGCTGCGCCTCTCATTGAGGAAGATGCCGACGTTTTCCGTTTTGTAGTCGGACTCTCCATCAAAGCCCCAACCATTCTCGGGAAAATCCTCGTGCAGGTCGTTCACATTGATGCCTCGGAACGTGCCATCCGTATATTCGACACCGAAAATACCTGTGAAGCCGAAAACCGGCATATGCGTCAGCTCAATCCGCCCATTATACACTTCGTTTGCATATTGCGCGAACGTCGACGGGCCGTCGATCTCGTCATGGGCGTAGTCGGTGTACGAAAGGCGTACCCGCGTGCGGTCGATCCAGGGAAGTAGACCCTCATAGTCGGCCCGCACGTCTACACGCTCGCTTCTGAGGTCGATGAGGGCGGTATGATCATCTGGTGAGCCAAACGGATCTTCGAAGCCGCCATGCGCCGCGCAATGAAGGTCCGTGCCATGCGTATGACAGACTGCGTTTTTGTGGCTGTGGCCCGGCAGGCCGTACTCTGCGTCCTGCACCGTATAGGCCACGCCGGCATATCCCTTTCCGGTTATCCATGATGCCCCCACGCTGTAGGACGAAGAAGATGCAAAGGAGTCGCGCAGCTCATCGCTGCCGTAAACGCCAGGCACGTCGTAATCATCAGAGTCGTGGCTTGAGCCTTCAGCGTGGAAGGCGAAAATGGCCAGGCCAAGCGTCGCGCGCGCCGCGAGGCTGGTCTCTTCGTCGCCCGTGCCGTAACGAAGCTCGGTCGCGCCATCAAGGCCATCTTCCGGCAGTGCTTTCGGTACTTTGCTGTCGATCAGGTTGATCGCTCCGTTCTGCGCGTTGCCGCCATAGATTGCAGCGGCCGGGCCGCGAAGAATTTCGATTGCGTCGAGCAGGAGTGGGTCGGTTGTGATCGCGTGGTCCGGCGATGCGGATGACGCGTCGAACACGGTTGCGCTGTCTGACAGGATTTCGATCCGCGGAACTGTTTGTCCACGAATGACCGGGCGAGACGCGCCGCCACCAAACTTGTCCATGTGAATGCCCGGGAGGCCCTCAAGCGTTTCGCCCAGCGTGCCTTGGCGTCGATGTGCGAATTCGTCCCCGGAAAGCACCTGGAGCGGTATCGCCGGATTGGTGCCATCGCCAAGGCGCAGCCCGTGAACCACGACTTCGTCGATCCGCCAGGTTTCGTCATCGGCAGTTTCAGGAGCGGCTGCGGTCGTTTCCTGACCGGTCGCCTGGGAGGAAAGCAGCGCCAGAATGGATGCGGCTAGCGTCAGTTTCAGTTTTTTGGGTTTCGTCGCCACGAGTTTAAGATCCCTCATCTCAAGTTGTGGCTTCCTGTAAGCGTAACGTTATAACGTAAGTCAAGTGCGTTACAAAATTATCGACGATTGAGTGTCTCATTGCCTCAAATCACCGCGATGTGATCGTGTTCACGCAGGCGTGGTTCGCTTGTGAAGGGGGCTGGGGGTATTCCCAATCCATCAAAGCAAGGGGACGCGACCCATGAACAAGATCAAAACTTACATCCCGCATGCGATAGCCCTGGTGGCCTCGCTCGTCTTTCTCGACAGCTTGCGGTTCAAATTCACCAATGCACCGGAGACGCAGGTCATCTTCGGCAAGCTGGATGCCTGGGCGACCAGCCTTGGCGCGCCGGGCCTGTTCACCCAGACGGGCCTGTTCAGCCAGTATGTCATCGGCTCTGCCGAGCTTGTGGCCTCCGCGCTGCTGCTGATCGGCATCCATCCGGCACTGCGCCGGTTTCAGGCGGTCGGCGCTCTGGTCGCCTTTGCCGTGATGAGCGGGGCGGTGAACTTCCACCTCTGGACGCCACTTGGCATCGATCCGAACAATGATGGGGGCGGATTGTTTTTCATGGCGTGCGTGGTCTGGGCGACTTCTGTGGTGCTGATCGTGATCCGCCGCAATGAGCTGGCCGCAATCGGCCGGGGGCTGGTGGCTACTTTCCTGCCCGGTCGCGGCGCCACGGCCGCGCCAGCCGCTGCCGCACCCCACCTCGCCGCCAATGCCCGCTAACCCTGCATACGGAGACAGACCGATGATCCGCACACTTTTCGCCGCCCTCGCCATCAGCACGCTCGCGCTCGCTACAGCCGGTCCCGCCTATGCCGACAAGAAGCCGGTCTATACCGGCGTCTTCTCGAATGTTGCTGTCGAAGGACATGACGCGGTTGCCTATTTCACCGAGGGCAAGCCGGTGAAAGGCAAGGAAAAATTCTCGACGATGCACCAGGGCGCGGAGTTCCGCTTTTCGAGCGCTGAGAACCTCGCCCTGTTCGAGGCCGATCCCGAAAAATATGCCCCACAATTCGGGGGTTACTGCGCCTGGGCGGTGGCTCAGGGAGATACAGCAAAGGGCGATGCCGACCACTGGAAGATCGTCGATGGCAAGCTCTACCTGAACTACAACAAAAAAATTCAGGAACGCTGGGAACTAAATCAGGCCGCGTTCATTGATGATGCAAATGCAAATTGGCCGACAGTGTTGAAGTAGAAGGGCTATCTCCCTCCTCCCCTCACCCCCAGCCCTTTCGCTGACGGCTCAAAAAAGGCCCTGCACGTTCCCCTCCGTGCAGGGTCTTTTACCATCTGTCATCCAAATGGATGTGACCGGAAAGCCGCACCGTGCGGCGACCATTTTTTGGCTCTGAAGCTGCCCATTTTCAGCCCCAATCGGAGCGCTTCTCTCCTGCCGCGCGACCCGGACAGTCGCGATTCTACAGGAGGAAGTATATGTCCCGATCAATGATCGCTCTTGCAGCGCTTGCAACCGTTTCGGCCCCGGCCTTCGCGCAGGGCTTCTATGCAGACGCTGGCTACACCTTCATCAACATCGACGTTGAGGAAGACGGCCTGTCAGGCGATGTCGACCTCGGCGCAATCTCCGGCCGTCTTGGCTACAATTTCAGCGAGTGGCTCGCCCTCGAAGCTGAAGGTGCCATCGGTGTTGAGGACGAAGAAGTTTCCGGCGGCGGCATCGATGCCTCCATCGGCCTCAACTACCTGATTGGCGGCTATGTCAAAGGCCAGGTCCCGCTCGGTGAGCGCGTGAACCTCTACGCCCGTGCTGGTATCGTCCAGGCCGAGCTTGAGGCTGAAGTCTCCGGCGGCGGGTTCAGCGACTCCGACAGCGCCAGCGAGACCGGTGCCGGCTATGGCGCAGGCGCCGAGTTTGCCGTGACCGAAAAGTTCGGCATCCGCGGTGACTACACACGCTACGACATTGAAGACATCGAGGCCGACGCCTTCACGGTCGCAGCCACTTTCAAGTTCTAGAACGGAACTTCACCTCTCCTTCGAGAGGTCCCCAGGGCCCGGTTGGCAGAAGTGCCAGCCGGGTCTTTTGGTTTCAGGGGAGGGCTGCGAAGGCCGCGCCCTAGTGGTCCCGGTAGGCCCATTCCTTCAGGATGTGGTGGGCGACCGCAAACCGCATCGGCGCAAAGATCTCGTCATGCTTGCCCTCGATCACGGCGCGGGCTTCGTCCCGCGTGATCCACCGGGCCGCTTCCAGCTCTTTCGGGTCGATGGTGATGTCCTCATTCTCGGCGGGCAGGATCAGGCCAATCATCAGGGAAGAGGGGAATGGCCAGGGCTGGCAGAACAGGTATTCCGCCTCGCCCGGATCGCAGAGAATGCCAGCCTCTTCATGCAGCTCCCGCGCGGCGCCCTGTTCGAGGGTTTCGCCCGGCTCGATAAAGCCGGCAAGGCAGCTCCACATCCCGGCAGGCCACATCTTCTGCCGGCCGAGCAGGCACTTGTTGCCCGACACGGCCAGCATGATGGCGACCGGATCGGTCCGCGGGAAATGTTCGGCATGGCAGCTTGTGCAGGCCCGTTTCCAGCCGCCCTCGACGCGCTCGCTCTCGGCCCCGCACTTGGCGCAGAAGCGGTGCGAGCGGTGCCATTCGAACAGGCTGCGCGCGGTTGAGGCGAGGTTGGCGTCCATCTCCGGCATGCTGGCAAGGCACATGCGGAAATCCTGGAAGTCACCCGTCCCGGCGATCAGCGAAGTGTTGAGATCGAAATTGCCCGGCATTTCGAGCGCGAAGACCGGCGTGCCTGCCTTGTCGACACCAAGGAAAAGCGGCTCGGCGTCCGGGGCCAGTTTCGCTGCCTCCGGCCCAAGCCAGACCAGCCCGCCATTCGGGCCGACAAGCGGCAGGCCGCCTTGCAGGATGAGGACAAGCACATCCTCGCGCGCATAGGCGGCGGCGAGCCATTCAGGGTCTGTGCGGTGGTGGCCAGCCCGGTCAATCGGGCGGGAGCCAAGTGGAATCAGGTCGGAATTGGTGGTCAGCGTCGTCATGCCCCGACACCTAGCAGCAATCGGCCCCTTGTCACCCCGCTTTCAAGGCGCGATATGGGGGATAGGAGGCTGGCGGTGGACGAAGTCCTCGCCAACCGGGTCAGGTCGGGAACGAAGCAGCCCTAACGAGTTTCGCTTCGGGTCACTGTCCAGTCTCCGCTTTTCCTTACATCGAAACCCGCTACAGTCGCGTGATGCGACTGAAACCGTTTGTCCTTATCGCGGCCTGTCTGGCCATGCCCGTTGCCGCCGAAGCCTGCTCCTGCATGGTCTATGAGACCGTAGAAGAGAAGCTGGAACAGACCGAAGTCGCTTTCTTCGGTGTCCCGCAGACCGACACCCCGGCAGATGAAGGCGCGCCGATGCGGGGCGAACATGAAACCCGCTT
>JAYZBJ010000049.1:0-6072 GCA_036338795.1 Pseudomonadota bacterium
AGGCCTCGCCTGGGCTGCAGACCTGCTGTCGCGCTGGCCGGGGCACGCGCCGGATACAGAGCCCGCATTCCCGCCCACCGACCTGATCGCCGCTGAATAGGAGCCCACCCCATGAGACGCGCCCTCTCCGGCCTTGCCGGCATCCTGATCCCGCTCGCCGCCGTGCCCCTGACAGTGGTTGTCGCTCCGCCCGCCCAAGCACAACTCGCCGTCTATGACCCGGCAAACCATGTGCAGAACGTGCTGCAGGCCGTCCGGGCGCTCCAGCAGATCGATCAGCAGATCGAACAGCTCACCCATGAAATCGAGATGCTGGAGAACATGGCCCGCAATCTCGAAACCCTGCCCGTCAATGTCGCCGAAGCGATCATTCTGGATCGTATCAAGCGGATCGAGGAACTCATGCGGGACGCCGAAGGTATCGGCTATGGCGTCGAGGAAGTCGAACGCGAATACGAAGAGGCCTATCCTGAAACCTATGGCGAGGAACCTCCCCGACAGGAAGTCCTGGTCGAAGAGGCAAGGCAACGCTGGCGCCAATCCCGCTCCGCCTATCGCGATACGCTGGTCACGGTCTCTGCCGCCCTCGAAGACAATGAGACCGATGCCGAAGCCATCGCCGGCCTGATCGAGACCAGCCAGAGCGCCGTCGGCAATCTGCAGGCCGTCCAGGCCGGCAACCAGATCGAAGCCATCCAGACGGAACAGCTCATCCAGATGGAGAGCATGATGGCGGCCTATTACCGGGCCGAAGCGCTGGAACGCGCACGTGAGCTGGCCGAAGCCGAGCGCGGCCGTGCCCGCACGAAGTCATTCCTGGAGAACTAGGCCAGACATGGATGTAATCGACACCTTCCTTGCGACATTCATCGCCTATATCGACAGCGGGTTCGGCCTGCTGGCAGGCGACGTCGCCTATTTGTCGACCACACTGATCGCCATCGACATAACGCTCGCAGGTCTCTTCTGGGCGCTGGCGCAGAACACGGACGTCATCGCCGGGCTTTTGAAGAAAGTCCTCTATGTCGGCGTCTTCGCCTTCATCATCGGCAATTTCTCCGTCCTTGCGAACATCATCTTCGAGAGTTTCGCCGAGTTGGGTGTGACCGCGGGTGGCGGCACGATGACGGCGGACGACCTTCTCCGGCCCGGTTTCATTGCGGGTGTCGGCTTCGAGGCCGCAAAGCCTCTGCTGGAAGAGATCGGTGACATGCTGGGACCGCTCAGCTTCTTCCATAACTTCATCATGATCGCTGTCATGCTGATCGCCTGGGCGGTCATCATGGTGGCCTTCTTCGTCCTCGCGGTGCAGCTCTTCATCACCATTCTGGAATTCAAGCTGACGACGCTGGCCGGGTTTGTGCTGGTACCCTTCGCGCTCTGGAACAAGACCAGTTTCCTCGCAGAACGCGTTCTCGGCAATGTCATCACGTCCGGCGTGAAGCTTATGGTGCTGGCTATCATCATCGGTATCGGGTCCACACTCTTTGCCTCTGTGACGGATGCATTCCGCACAGGCGCTGATGTCACGCTTGCTCAGGTCATGGGCACCGTGCTTGCCGCAATCGTCTTCTTCTGGATGGGGATCTTCGCGCCGGGCGTTGCCAGCGGGCTGATCACGGGCGCGCCTCAGCTCGGCGCAGGCTCTGCCGCAGGCGCGGCGATGGGTGTTGCTGCGGGCACCTATGTTGCCGGCATGGGCGGACGCGCTGCCGTAGGCGGTGTGTCATCCGCCGTCAAAGCCGGCGCCTCCATGACAGGCGCGGCGCGGACCTCCTACACGATGGGCTCTGTCGCCTCCGGCAAAACAGGCGCCGGCGGTGTAGCCGCCGGTCTTGCCGGCGTCGCGCGTGCTGGCGGGGACGCCATAAGGCGGACAGCCAGCCGCCCGGCGCGGTCACTCAAGGACGCCTATCGCCGTGGCAGCCAGAGCGCCTGGACCGCGACCGGCGGCTCCACCAGCAACAGCACTGGCGGCGGCAGCAACAACCCATCTTCAACAGGAGAGCCCGGCTGGGCGCGGCGGATGCAGACACAGCAGCGGATGAGTCATGCCGGCCAGGCCGCCGCACATTCCCTGCGCGATGGCGACCGCGGCTCATCCGGCGCAGCCCCCAGCCTCCAGGACAAGGACGACTAGATCATGCGGTTCAGACGATCGGCAACACACTACGGGCAAAGCCCCTTCCCCGAGACACCTTACCAGAAGGCGGGGCAGGTCTGGGACGACCGGATTGGCTCCGCCCGCGTGCAGGCAAAGAACTGGCGGCTTATGTCCATCGGTTGTCTCTCGCTCTGCTTCATCACCTCCAGCGCGCTTGTCTGGCGGAGCCTCCAATCATCGGTCACGCCCTATGTGGTCGAAGTCGATGAGACAGGCGCGGCGCGTGCAGTTGCCCCTGCAGCTGAACGCTATGTCGCGAGCGATGCGCAGATCGCCCATCATCTGGCAAACTTCATTGCTCATGTGCGCGGACTTTCTGTCGATCCGGTTGTCGTCCGTGAGAACTGGCTGAAGGCCTATGACTTCGTCACCGCCTCGGCGTCCACCACACTCAATGAGTACGCACAGGCGAACGATCCCTTTGCCGACATCGGACGCAAATCCCGCACTGTCGACGTCGTCAGCGTGGTGCGCGTCTCGGATGACAGTTTCCAGGCCCGCTGGATCGAGAAGACCTATGAGAATGGTGCTCTGATGAAAGCGCAGCGCTTCACGGGTCTCTTCTCCATCGTGACGCAACCGCCGAAGGACGCGGCAACGCTCCGCGCCAATCCCCTCGGCCTTTACATCAACAGCCTCAACTGGGGCGAAGACCTCGTTACAGGAGACTAGACATGATCCGCTTTCTACTGGCTGGCACGGCCCTCGCCCTGACAACCGCCTGCGCCACGACCGAACTCGAACCGATCGACGCTGCCGCCTTCATTGAAGCGCACCCGCTTGAAGAAGAGGTCGACCTGCCGGTCGAGATTGTCGAAACGGCGATCCCGCTGCCGCTCCCCGGTCAGATGATGCCGGTCAGCGATGGCGAGATGCGGCGCACCTATACGCGCACAATCACAACATCCGCCTCTCCTGCCGAAGCCATCGAGGAAGGCCGCGAACATGCGCTCGTCGAGCCCTCCGTCGATGGCTATGTGAACGCCATTCAGGTCTATCCCTATACGGAAGGGGCACTCTACCGGCTCTATGCCAGCCCCGGGCAGGTCTCCGACATTGCCCTTCAGCCTGGCGAGGCACTCGTCTCCGTCTCGGCGGGCGACACAGTCCGCTGGGTGGTTGGCGACACGATATCCGGATCCGGGCCGACCGCCCGCGCCCATGTACTGGTCAAACCGATCAGCGCGGGCATCCGCACCAATCTGATGATCGCCACTGACCGGCGCACCTATCATCTGGAACTCGAAAGCATGGAGGGGGGCTATATGGCGGCCCTGTCCTGGCGCTACCCGGCCGATGAGCTCGCCGGCCTTACAGTCAGGAACGACCGGGCCATCGCTCGGGAAGCCGGCTTCATCGAACAGGGCCTGAAGCTTGAAGGCCTGAACTTCGACTACCGCCTGACCGGCGATACTCCGGACTGGAAGCCTGTGCGCGTGTTCGATGACGGACGGCAGGTCTTTATCCAGATGCCTGCCAGTATCGCCACCACCGACATGCCGCCACTCTTCGTGCTCGGCGAGGATGGCGACGCCGAACTCGTCAATTACCGGGTCCGCGGCAATTACTATATTGTCGACCGGCTGTTCCGCGCCGCCGAGTTGCGTCTCGGCGAGAAGAACCAGACCATTGTCCGCATCGCCCGCATGACACGCCGGACCGGGCTCGCCGCCCTCTTCGGGGGTTAAGCATGAGTGAGCCCATTCCCTTCGATGAACATGCCGAGCGGCTGAAGATCCGCTCAAGCCCGAAACCCGTCACACGTATCAACCGCAAGGTGATGATGGTCGGTGCGGGCCTCGGCGTGCTGGCGCTGTTCGCCGCCGCGAGCATCGCCCTGAAACCGCCAACCGCAGCCGGCCCGCCCGGACAGGAACTCTATAACACGACCAATACGCGAAAGCCCGAGGGGCTCTCCACTTTGCCGGCAAGTTATGACGCGATGCCCAAACTGGGCCCGCCGCTCTCAGGCGATCTCGGCTCGACCATGCTGGCCGCCGAGCGCGAACTCGGCATAGAGCCCGAATACGTCACAAGGTTTGAGGATGATTTCCGGCCCAACCCGGCAGACGAAGCCGCGCGCGCGCGCCGCATGCGGGACGCCGCGATGGCTGAGGAAGCCGCCCGTGCGCCAGTCTTCTTCCGCCTGCAATCGGAAACCGGTGACACAGCATTAGCGCAGCGTGGAGCCGCGCGATCGGGTTCCGGCGCAGATCTCACCTCCGAACTGCTGGCCCTCGCCGCAATGCCGCAAGGCACACCGTCAGCATTCGGAGCTGCCGACCCCAATCTCCAGGACCGCAAGCTCGCCTTCGCCGGTGAAACCACCTCCGCTGACATCTATAATGAGTACGGCGTCCAGGACGCTGTCTCCCCCTACCAGGTCATGGCCGGCACGCTGATCCCGGCCTCGCTCGTCACTGGCATCAACTCTGACCTGCCAGGAACCATCGTCGCGCAAGTCACACAGCCGGTCTATGACACAGTAACCGGACAATACCTTCTGATCCCGCAAGGCTCGCGGCTCATCGGCCGCTACCAGTCAGAAGTCTCCTTCGGGCAGGACCGGGCGCTTGTGACCTGGGACCGGATCATCTTCCCTGACGGCTCCTCCATCGTGATCTCTGCGCCGGGCGCAGATGCACAGGGCTATGCTGGCCTGTCCGACCGAACCGATCACCACTGGAACCGCGTGTTCGCGGCCGCAGGTCTTGCGACCATTTTAGGGATTGGTGCGGAGCTTGGATCCGACGGTGACGGCGATATCGAGCGCGCCATCCGGCGCGGCACCACCGACACGATCAACGAGGCCGGCCAGCGGGTAGTCGACCGCAATCTCGGTATCCAACCGACCATCCGCATCCGGCCCGGCTGGCCTGTACGTGTCGTCGTCACGCGCGACCTTATCCTGCGAGCCCATCCGCAAAGAGCACGCCCATGACACTTCGTCTCGACAAGCTTCCGGACCGCACACCCGTCCGCATGACCGTCTCGGTCGACCCCGATCTCGCTTCGGCGCTCACCGACTATGCGACGCTTTACCAGCAGACCTATGGCGAAGAGGAAAAGCCCGAAACGCTGATCCCCGCCATGCTTGAGATGTTCCTTGGGTCCGACCCCGGGTTCAAACGGGCCCGTAAAGCCCTCCATGCCAATGCCAGCACGAAAGGATAGATGATGGCACAGATTGGATCATTCACACTGAAGGATGGGAAATACACCGGAACCATCCGGACAATGACAATCAATGTCAAAGCCCAGCTTGTCCCGAACAAGACGAAGGCCAATGATGATGCGCCGGATTTCCGCCTCTATGCTGGCGGCGCAGAACTTGGCGCTGCGTGGCGTCAAGAGAGCAAGGATGGAGAGACATCCTATCTCGCCGTAAAGCTAGATGACCCAAGCTTTGCAGCACCGATTCGAGCAGCATTCTTCGAGAAGCAAGAGGACTGCGGTGGGATACTGATTTGGCAACGAACGTAGTTGTTGCCTATTCACTGCCATGCAAGCACGATCCCAGCTCGAACCAGCGCCGCAAGTCGAGCTGGGCTCGGACTAAAGATTGAACGAATACAGCCCGCATACCCCCGCAGACTCAGTCACCCGAACACGACTCAATTTCCAGTGAAAATCTCGAATACTGCTTTGGCCTGATCAGATAGATTAGCAAGCCAAGCTCAGACATCATCACCCTTTCCACTCTTGGAAAGCTCGTCTCGGATATCTGGCGTGTCCTCTGTCTTGTCTGCAATACACTCACAGATCGCCACAGCCTCTTCATCCGAGATTGCGTCGGGCTTGTTCGACGTACAGTTATCGACGAAATCGTCAGCTGACGCCGAAAAGCTCAGGGCGGCAAAAAAGCAGGCGGAAATAGCTACATACTTCATAATGTATTCCCATCTTCG
>JAYZBJ010000050.1:0-4637 GCA_036338795.1 Pseudomonadota bacterium
AGGTAAGCCACGACATCCGCAACTTCGTCCGGGTGGCCTTCACGCCGCAGTGGGGTTGAGCCAGCAACTTTGCTGCGTCCCTCCGCATTGGAGAACGTGTCATGAAACGTCGTTGAAATCAGACCTGGACAGAGAGCGTTCACCCGGATGCCCTTTGGGCCAAGCTCTTTCGCCATGCCGCGAGTAAACGTGGTGACAGCGCCTTTCGAGGCTGCATAGACTGATGCGCCCGCCCCGCCGCCATCACGGCCAGCGAGTGAGGAGAAGTTGATGACCGATGCTCCGGACTTCATTAGCGGAACGAACGCTTTCATCGAAAGGAACACAGACGTCACGTTGAGCTGCATCAGGCCATTGAAGAAGTCCTCATCCATTTCATCCAGTGTCTTGCGAGCAACCAGGCCGCCCACGACATTGACCAGCGTATGGACCTCATCGCCGAAGGCGTTCCGCGTTTCCTGCAGCAGACGCTCAACGTCTGTCGATTTCGTCATGTCGCCCTGGACCAGAATGGCTTCGCCACCATTGTCCTTGATCTCTTTCAGCGTTTCCTGCGCTTCGGACTCGCTGGAATAGTAGTTCACAACAACTTTAGCGCCTTCCCTGGCAAGCTTTACGGAAACGCTTCGGCCAATATCCCGGCCACCGCCGGTCACGATGGCCACACGGTCTTTGAGTCTCATTCGTTGAGTCCTTTATCACTTGTTGTAAGCGCCGAAGGGCGCGGTTTGAGCGGTTCAATCCGGCCGCAAAGCACCCAGACCGCGAAGATTGCGATGACGGCGAGTCCGGCCCCGATGATGAAGACGGGCGCGTAGTTGTCGCCCTGCGTGATGACGGGAACGAGAAAGGTCAGACCAGCTGCGCCAAGCTTGGCGGCCATGCCTGCAAAGCCAGCGAGGGTGCCTACCGACTTGCCGCTATAGAAGTCGCTGGGCAGGGTCTGCACGTTGCCGATTGCCGTCTGGAAGCCAAACAGGATCGTCGCCATGATGATGACGGCAATGGTCGCCAGCGTCGTCGGTGCGGGATCAGCCATTCCCAAGATGCCCGCCACCAGCGTCGGATCCGCTAGCAAGAGGAGCGACGGAAGCATGATAAGACAGCCAAGGGTGATGACCATCTTGCGGGTCGCATCAACAGACCAGCCAGCCTTGATCCGGTTCTGCGCAAGCAGGCCACCGAACCAGGCACCAAGCATCGCGCCGAAATAGGGTACCCACGCATAAAGGGCGAGTTCCTTCACTTCCATATCGTAGACCCGGTTCAGATAGAGTGGGATCCAGACAATGAAGAGCCACCAGATCGGATCGATCGCGGCCGAAGCGAGAATGACGCCCCAGCTTTGCTTGCGGCTGAGGATTTCAGTCGTTCCGGGCGCGTAGCCATCATCGGGCTCACCGTCCTGGTCGATATCCTGATTGAGCTGCCCGGACAGAATGTAGTCGCGCTCGCTCTCGTTCAGCCATGGATGATCCTTCGGAGGGGACTTCACAAGAACCCACCATGGAACCAGCCACAGGAAGCCCAGCGTCCCGACCAGGATGAAGATCATGTGCCAACTGAAGTACACGGACAGGAATCCGATGATCGGAATGGAAATCAGCCCGCCAATCGCAGCGCCGGAATTGAAAATGCCCTGCGCGAAAGCGCGTTCCTTCGTCGGAAACCATTCAGCATTGGCCTTGGCCGCACCGGGCCAGTTTCCAGCTTCCGCAATTCCAAGGATGGAGCGAAACAGGCTGAAGGAAACAACGCCGCGAGCGAAAGCGTGAAGGACGGTCGCGATGGACCAGACGCCGATTGAAAGTGCGAACCCAAGCCGCGTACCAATCCAATCAAATATCTTGCCGAAGATTGCCTGGCCAAACGCGTAGGAAAAAATGAATACGACCGAGATGAAACCGTAAATCTGGTCGACCTGCGCGGCAGATTTTTCTGGATAGAGCTCGGCTGAGATATCGGGCCAGAGGACGCTTAGCGTCTGGCGGTCAATATAGTTGATGACAGTTGCCAGTGCGACCAGGCTGACAACCCACCATCTGAGTCCGGTAATCTTCATTTTTCTTCTCCCTCGGACTCAAGAAAGTCCTCGCGGGCAGGGCTAAAGACATCGAGCAGGACCCCCGCTTCGAGACAAACCGCGCCGTGTGGAGCGTGTGACGGCACAAAAAAGCAATCGCCTTCGGAGAGCTGTTTCTTCTTTCCGTCCACCTCGACTTCGAACGTTCCGGAGACGACGTAGGACACTTGCGAATGGAAGTGGGTGTGGACCTCGCCAATCGCGCCGGTCTCGAACCAGACCTTGGCCATGAGTATATTGCCATCGTAACCGAGCAGCTTCCGCCGGATCCCGTTGCCGAGATCGTCAGCGAGCGTTTTGAGGCCGCTCGTAAACACTTCAGATTGGGCACTGGGTGTCATTGATCTTCTCCAGCTGGCTTGTTGGTGGTGGCGGACACGACCGCGCCGGCGTCGGGCGTACGCAGCAGATGCACCGGTCCAGTCCAGCTCACGTCACCGCCGTCTATGCTGATTGAGTGTGACCGGGCCGGGTCGAGGTCTTTTGCGAAGAGTGCCTGGTGCGTTTCGCCGGTCTCAGTGGAGAAGGCGTAGACATCCACGCCGTCCACTTCGAACTGGGTCATGCTCTTGACACTGCCGCCTCCGTAAACCGTGACCTCATTTGTGCTGTCATAGATGCCGTGCGGCTCGAAAACGGAGAAGAAGCTTGCCGCTTTGCCTTCGCTTTGAACAATGAGCGCCTGTTCGTTCCGCAGATTGTTGTTGGGATCATTCGCGCCGAGACGTGCCAGCGCAGCTGTCATCGGCAAGTCGGACGCAAAGCTCATCGTGTAGAACTGCTCGCCGATCAGAACTGAAAGGCTCTGCTGCGAACCGGCGGGCACAGGCGCGGCTTCTGCGGTTTTCCAGAGGTGTTGGTACCCCGCACTTTCACCGAGAGGAGCGAGCGCTTCTGTCGCGTACTCGAAAGGGAAACTCGTTTCGATCAGTTGCCCTTTGAAATGGACCGGTAGGTCGAAGGTGTGAGGCTCGTCAGACGTCGCCCGGAATATGTCGATGACGAAGCGTCTGCCCTCTTCGCTTTTGACAAGCGCCACAAGCCGCTCAAGGCTTGTGCCGGGATACGCGGTGTCAATTTCAGCGGCCGCGTAGCTCGCACCAGTTTCATCGCTAAAGGCAACGATGCGAGGTGCGTATTCCTCGCCCCGCTTCCAGTCAGCGTCGAACTGGCTCTTGCGATCCACGACGAGCGTATTGTGCGCGATCGTCTGCTTTGCCCAACTTTCGTTTTCAGGGAGATAGCGACCGCCGTTTTTGGGTTCGACGTTCAGGAAGCGAGCTGCGCCATAGTCGGCGACAACTTCTCCACCACCATCATAGTAGAGAAGGCCCAGCCGGTCGAAATGGCCATGCCCCAGACCCTGGGACGTGGCTTTGAAGACAATTGCAGCGTCATCGGCACCAGGGCCTGAGCGCAGAATGGTGAGTGCGCCGCGATTTCCCTGTGCCCCATCGCGAAGCAGCATGGTCCGGAAGGGAAACGGCTCAGCCTTGCCGGCGGCGATTGCCTGCGCGGCTTTTCGGCCGGCCGGCGTTGGCACCACGCGGCCCTGTTGCTCAATCACGCTCAGCAGCGTCGGGTCACCCGTTAGGTTATATGCGATTGCCAGGGCGTACCGAAGCTCGGTGGTCGTCAGGCCTTTCTCTCGAATGGCATCATTGATCGGGAAGAACTTGCCTGCATAGCTCAGCTGGACGGTCGAGGTAATTGCCTTGAGCAAGACACCGTCGCGATACTCGAAGATCTCGCGCTCGGGGTCGTTCTTCTCGATGGCTTCGGCGAATAGCACGAACGGCATCAGTGCATAGCGCTGGTAATACGGGCCCTCGGCGTAGTAACCGTCAGGCGAGAAGAGCTGCTCGATTTGACGCAGGAAACCGGCGTCGCCTGACCGGTCGAGGCCATAAAGGGCCTTCTCGACCATGTCGGCGTCATTGAGCGTATAGCCTGTCATTCCGACGGCGGCTGCCGCCCATGTGCCGTGATTGTGAATGCGGTCAAAGGTCTGGGGTGAGCCATCCGACAGGAAGTCGGCCATGGGACGAATGAGCTGGGTGTCGATGCGATTGCGTTTCTGCGCGCTGATATCGTCGCGGATCGCGTCATAGCCCTGACTGACATAGACCAGCCAGACTGCCTCGTTCAGCCCCTGCCAGAAAAGGCGGCTTGGGGTCTGAATGCGAACCTGGGGGTGTAGGTCCAGTGTCGGGTAGAGGTCCGCATAATCGAGAAGGATCCGGGTCGCGAAGTCTCTATAAGCCTCGTCGCCCGTAGCGCGATACAACATGCCCGCGTTGTAGATGATCGTCCCGTTGAGCTTATGCTGCTCATGTGTGTACCCGCCGCCCGCATCCGCGGGCACGGGGACTGGCACCTCGTTTTCCATACGCGCGTCGATTTCGCGTTTGAGATGCGCCATCGTCTTTTCGAATAAAGGGGCAGAGACGGTGGGCGCGGATTCGGCCGCCGCCTGTCCCCCGATCTCGCTGTTTGGCCCATTGGCTGTGCAGGCTGCAAAAGCCAACATTGAACTGGTGGCGAGAAGGGCGAG
>JAYZBJ010000051.1:0-6067 GCA_036338795.1 Pseudomonadota bacterium
ACACACAGTGACAAAAAATTGCATCAAGTTGACCCTCGCGCTCACAACAGCCGCGCTTCTGGCTGGGTGCGGTATTCGCGGTGACCTTGAGCGCCCGCCTCCGATCTTCTCTGAGCCGCCGGGCGAGGAAGCTCGTAAACCTGTCGATGCGCCTGCGGAATTCGCGATGGTGCCCGTGAAGTCGCAGGACGAAGCGCATTATAACCCACTCGGTGGCGAGACACCGAAGCCGGATCCCACGACTGATGTGGATGAAGGCGGTCTCGGCGAAATTGAACCCGGATAAGTCTGAACTCACGTGCACCATTTTCATTACAAGAACGGTCGTCTCCACTGCGAAGACGTGTCTCTCGACGCGATTGCCGATGAAGTCGGAACACCTGTTTATGTCTACTCCTCCGCTACGCTGCGCCGCCATGCGCGTGTGATTTCCGCAGCTTTTGAGGGCATGGATTGCCTCATTGCGTTCTCCGTGAAGGCCAATGGCAATCTGGGTGTGCTCAAGACGCTTGCAGTCGAAGGCTGCGGCGCCGACGTCGTGAGTGGCGGCGAGCTCATGCGGGCACGGTCAGCCGGAATCCCCGCCTCAAAAATCGTCTTTTCTGGTGTCGGCAAAAGTCGCGCGGAAATGGAGCTGGCCCTTAAGGAGGGTATTCACCAGTTCAATGTCGAAAGCGCCGCAGAGGTCGAAGTTCTTTCCGATGTCGCGTTTGGGCTTGGTGTGAAGGCAAATGTCGCTGTTCGCGTGAACCCTGATGTCGCAGCCGGGGGCCACCCGAATATCTCGACTGGCAAAGCCGGCGACAAGTTTGGTGTGCCCTGGGAAGATGCCGAAGCCCTCTATGCGCGCATCGCGCAGCTGCAAGGTGTCGAAGCGGTCGGCGTCGACGTCCATATCGGTTCGCAGATCGACGTCATCGCCCCCATGAAGGCGGCGTTCGAGCGAGTGGTGACACTGGTGAAAACCTTGCGTGAACAGGGGCACAAGATCAGCCGTATGGATCTGGGTGGCGGCCTCGGTATCCCGTATCGCCGCTGGGATAACCCGCCTCCGCCAGACGAGTATGCGCAGATGATCCGCGAGGTGACCGAGGGACTCGATGTTCAGGTCATCCTCGAACCTGGCCGTGTAATTGCTGGCAATGCAGGTGTGATGCTGACCGAAGCGCTGTTCACCAAGCCATCTCCGAAGCGCAACTTCCTGGTCATTGATGCCGGTATGAACGATTTGATGCGACCGGCGCTCTATCAGGCTCACCACGACGTCCTGCCGCTCAAAGAGCCAGCGGAAGATGCCGAAGAAATCAGCTATGATATTGTCGGGCCGATCTGTGAATCGACTGACAAATTCGCGGCCGAGCGGAAGCTCCCGGCCGTTGAAGCGGGTGATCGGTTGGCCTTCATGTCCGCAGGGGCGTATGGCGCCGTTCTTTCGTCGCAATACAATGCAAGACCATTGGTGGCGGAAGTCCTTGTGGACGGTGACAAGTATGCGATCGTGCGCAGGCGACCTAGTTTTGATGAGATGATTGCCCTGGAGGCGACACCTGATTGGCTGACCTGAAGCGCATTCCCGGCGTAGAACCCAAGATCGCCAGAACCCGCGGCAGTCTTTGGCGTCTCGCCGCTGCGCGCGCGTTCTGGCCGTTTGGAATTCTCGTTGCGCTTTTCCTTGTCTTTGCGCTCACGGGCGTTTTCGATGCTTCGAGTGAGCGGTTCGCGTCGCTCTCCCTGCTCATCTTCCTCGCCGGCGTCGTTGTTCTGGGCGCCCTCGGTTGGGCGCGCTATGCTTCGCCAACCCGCAAGCAGGCTGTTCAGGCGCTGGACCAGCAGTCTGAGCTGCGACCTCTCGCAACGCTTAGTGACCGGCCCTCCCGCCCGGATGCCACCGGTGTGTCCTTGTGGCGGGCGCACGAGACCAGGCTCACGGATGCTGCGCGGCGGCTGAACGTCCCCCACTTTCGGGAAGAGTGGCGCGCGGCCGACCCGCTGTACATGCGTTACGCCGTGCCGGTGATTCTTGTCATCGCGCTCTTTTTCTCTGGTGGCGCGGCTGGCGAGCGGCTGCACCGCGCCTTCACGCCCGATATCGGCAGCCTGTTCGGCGCCGAAGACATCCGCATCGAAGCGTGGATTACCCCTCCGCCTCACACGGGGCGTCCGCCAATCTTCTTGCAGGACGCCGGTGACGTCGTGCGCGTTCCAGCCGGGTCTGAGATCACGGTGCGGGCTGAAGCGCCATCCGCGCCCCGCCTCATCGTCGATAGCGAGAGGGAAGACCAGAAGCTACGGTTTGAAACCACGCCTGAAGGTGCATTCGAAGTTCGTGCGGTGATCGAACGTGACAGCGATGTTCGCGTAAACTGGTGGGGCAAACGCGCTGGCTGGACGATCCGTGCGTCGCCGGACGCTCCGCCCTCCGTGGAGTGGGTCGCTGAACCTGAGCTCACACCGACCGACAAGACCGAGTTCGGCTGGAAAGTAGCGGATGACTACGGCGTACAATCGCTCGAACTGGTGTTCAGCCGTTCCGATGGGCTCGGGAATGGTGAACCCGATGCCGTCGCCGTCCAGATGCCGGCGATTTCGCCGAAGGAAGCAGAAGATACATCTTCGCTTGATCTGACCCGTCATCGTTGGGCAGGGCTAGAGACCGAGGTTCGCCTGCGAGCCACAGATGGCGCGGGCCAGGTGGGACTCAGCGAGCCTGTGATGTTAGTCATCCCTGAAAAACTGCTGCTCCAGCCATTGGCGCAGGCCATTCAGGATATCCGTGTCACTATCCTGCGTGAGGACGACGAATACGAAGACATGCCTGTCAACGCCGAGGCACTTGAACACGGTGAGATCTTTACGGCTGCGACGCAACGAATTGGCTATGCGCCGCACGGTGTCCAACGCGCATCGCTGATGATCGACGCGGTCACGTACAAGCCTGCCTATTACTTCGAAGATGTCAGTATCTATCTCGGTCTCCGGCACGTGGATGCGATCCTGCAAGCCTCCACATCAACCGACGAGGCAGACTCGACCGAACCAATGCTGTGGTCGCTGGCGCTTCGGGCTGAGTATGGGAGCGCGGCCGACGCGCTACGTGCGCTCCAGGCAGCGCGTGAGGCGCTGGAAGAGGCGCTGCGCGACGGCGCATCTGAAGCAGAAATCAAACGGCGTCTGGAGGCGTTCAAGCAGGCTGCGCAGAACTATCTTGCCGCACGCATGGCCGAAGCGATGTCGAATGGCATGGAAAGCCCGCCTGATGATCGTGATAGCGCGCAGAGCGGGGGTGGCCAGGGCCTTGGAGGTTCAGACTTTGCAGACATGCTGGACGCCCTGTCGGACCTGACGGAAACTGGTGCGAGTGATCAAGCGAGGCAATTGCTCGCGGACATAACCAATATGCTTGAAAACCTGCAGTTCCAGCAGGGCGATGGAAGCGGTGACGGTTTCCCAGGAATGTCTGGCCAGCAGCAGGGTGAGAACGAACAGGATGCGCCTCAGGAAGAGCGCGAGCTTTCTGAAACTCTACGGGAGCTTTCGGATCTCTTGCGCGAGCAACGCGAGTTGAACGACGATACCCTTGCTGAGCAGCGCGGCGAAGGCCCGCGCTCAGGATCTCAGCAAGACGGCGCGCAGTCCGGTGACCAAGGCGAGCAGGGCGGCAGTCTCGCAGATCGCCAGGACGGTCTTGGCGACCGCGTCGAGGAATTCGCTGAAAGAGCCGCCCGCGGCGGCGGTGAGGATGAAGACGGCGAAGACCGAGGCGGTGTAGCCGGCGAATTGGACGAAGACACCATCGAAGCGATCGAGCGCTCTCAGCGCCGTGCAGCTGAAGCGCTGCGCGATGGCAACACTATGCGTGCACAACGGAACCAGGATGAGGCAACAGAAGCGCTTCGCGATCTTGCGCAGGGCCTAGCCGGGGAGCTTGACGATTTGCGCCGAGAGCGGCTCGGAGATGAGTATGGTGGTGGCTCGGAAGAAACAGATCCGTTCGGCAGGCCGCTTGGTGGTGTCGCTGACGGACGCGACGTGAATATTCCTGATCAGGCTGAACGCCAGCGCGCCAAGGATATTCTGGAAGAATTACGCCGGCGCTACGGGACCACGCCGGACGAGGAGGAGCGTGACTATCTGGAGAGGCTACTGGATCGCTTCTAGGCGACGCCTGGTCCGTTATCCGGGCTCTCTTCGCCCTGTCCGCCAAAATTACGCATCATGAAAATCGGCACTGACCCTCGCTCTGTGATCGCCCAGTCGAGCGGCTGATCATGAGGGTCAGTAGGCAAGTGATCCAGCATTTGCGCGTGGAAACCGACCCCGCAGGCAAATACCCGGCCTTCATCACGAAGAGCCTCGAGCGCACGGTCATAGTAACCTTTGCCGTACCCGATCCGGTTGCCTACCTTGTCAAAAGCAAGGAGCGGTAGGAGGATCAGCGTTGGCGAGACCGCGCTCGCGTTCTCGGCTGGCTGCTGCAGTCCAAACGGTCCTTTAACCAAGCTGTCGCCCTGAGACCATGCCCGGAAGGACATCTGCTCATTCGTATCAATATAGGGAAGGGCAAGGTGTGCACCTGCTTGGGTGAGCTTTGCCATCAGTGGACGTGGATCAACCTCGCTGCCCATCGGCCAGTAACCCGCAACGACGGGCCCGTACCGCTCAAGCAACTTGATCGGAAACTTGGACGCTATGGTCTCACCTGCGTCAGGGTTTCGCGCATTGAGCTCTTCACGCAGGACTTTCAGTTCGGCCCGGAGATCGTTTTTCTCTTCTCCGCTCATGCTGGTTCTTTTTCCGTGATCCCGACGAGCGCCTTGGCATATGCTTCGGCGCTGAATGGCTGAAGATCTTCGGCTTTTTCGCCGACTCCAATAAAGTGGATTGGCAGGTCATGCGCCTCGGCAATCGCGACCAGGACACCGCCTTTAGCCGTGCCATCCAGCTTCGTCATGACGATGCCGGATACTTCAGCGGTGTGGCGAAACGCTTCGACTTGCGAGAGCGCATTCTGGCCGACTGTTGCATCCAGCACGAGGATCACATCATGCGGGGCGTCCGGGTCGAGTTTGCGCGTGACGCGGACAATTTTGGCCAGCTCGGACATGAGCTCGGCCTTGTTCTGCAGGCGTCCGGCGGTATCAACCAGCACCAGGTCCAGGTCTTCAGCCTTCGCTTTTTCAATGGCTTCGTAAACGAGACCGGCAGCATCTGCGCCAGTTGGCTTGGAGAGTACCGGGATGCCGGCCCGCTCCCCCCAGACGGTCAGCTGCTCAATTGCGGCGGCACGGAAAGTGTCACCGGCAACGAGCAATGCCTTGGCGCCCTGCTCCTTAAGCTTTGACGCGATCTTGCCGATTGTGGTCGTCTTGCCCGAGCCGTTCACGCCCACGAACAGTACAACGCGCGGTCGGGGGCCGTCGGAAAAATCAACGACCTGTTCTCGCGGTTTCATGATGGATTCGATTTCCTCGGCAAGCGCGAAGCGGATCTCATCGTCCGTGACGTCCTTGTCGAAACGCGTCTTTGCGAGGTTTGAGGTTACTTTCGCTGCAACGCGTGCGCCGAGGTCGGACGTAATCAGAAGGTCCTCGAGTTCTTCCAGTGCATCGTCGTCAAGTTTGCGGCGGTTGAATGAGCCGGTCAGGCTGGCGCCGAGTTTGGACGAAGACTTCGAGAGACCAGTCGAGAGCTTGGAGAAGAAGCCGGGTGCCTTTATCTCGGCATACGGGTCCGGCTCACCTCGTGCGATGGCCGCCTGTCGTTCCACTTCCTTGCGCTGCGCTTCTTCTCTTGCCGCTTCGGCCTTTCGCCGGTCTTCGAGTAACTGAAGTTCCTTCTCCGCCTTCTCGCGGGCGGCCTGTCGCTCAGCTTCGGCCTGACGAGCGCGTTCGGCCTCCTCTTCGAGGCGCTTGGCTTCAGCCTCTGCCTGTTCAGCTGCAACGCGCGCAGCTTCATCGGCTTCGGCTTTTCGGCGAGCTTCTTCGGCGGCTTGTCGGGCCGCCTCACGGGCGGCTTCGGCTTTTCTGGCCTCTCCTTCCAATCGCTTGGCTTCGGCCTCGGCCTCATC
>JAYZBJ010000052.1:0-3380 GCA_036338795.1 Pseudomonadota bacterium
CCGCCTGCCTTCACCTGTTCGGCGAGATCCTTGTTCGTTGCGGAAATAATCCGCACATCGACCTTGGTCGGGCGGCGGGAGCCAACTGCGTCGACTTCGCCTTCTTGCAGGGCACGCAGCAGTTTGACCTGCATATCAAGCGGAAGCTCACCGACCTCATCGAGGAAAAGCGTACCACCGTCAGCTTCGACAAACTTACCGAGCGATTTCGAGACTGCGCCGGTGAACGCGCCCTTCTCATGGCCGAAGAGGATGCTCTCAACCAGGTTTTCCGGAATGGCACCGCAGTTCACGGTCACGAATGGCTTGCCCGCACGGTCGGACGCACCCTGAATACAGCGGGCGACAACTTCCTTACCGACACCGCTCTCACCAAGGATCAGGACCGGGATATCGGAGCTGGCGGCGCGTTGGCCAAGACGGATGACCTGCCTCATGGCCGGGGCGGAGCCGATCATGTCATCGAAGTTCATGCCGCCTTCTGTCTTACGCGTCAGGCGTTTCACTTCGCCCGTCAGGGACGACATTTTCAGGGCGTTGCGGATGGAAACAACGACGCGCTCGGGGTTGGCTGGCTTCACGATGAAATCGACAGCGCCGGCACGCATTGTTGAGACGATCGTGTCGATGCCTGACGTCGCCGTCAGCATGATCACCGGTGTGTCCGGCACGCGCTCGGAAAGACGCTCCAACGTTTCGAGCCCCGATAAGCCCGGCATTGTCAGGTCGAGCAGGACAACGTCGGCGCCTGTCTCGGTTGCGGCGGTGAAGCCGGTCTCGCCGTCAGGCGCAGTGCGGCAGGCAAAACCAGCCTTCTCGACAGCAGCCTGGATCAGCCTGCGTTGTGTCGGATCGTCGTCAATTACCAGGACCGTTTTTGCCATCATCATCACCCGTTAGCCACCCGATTGGGTCATTTCGTTACGACCCGATATGGCACACAGGTGTGGAGTTATGGTTCAGTCGGTCTTTGAAATTTCAAACAAATCAAAGCGCGGCGGTGGGGGCTCGTCGCATCCCGAAAAGGCTTGCCGCTGCGGGACGGGCTGCGCGTTGGCGCTGGCGGTAGTATCGATCCGGAAAAGACGAGAAAAATAGTCGGGAGGAAATTTATGAGCGCGGATACAGATTTCAGCGGCAAGACAGTGCTGGTCGTCGGCGGCTCCAGCGGCATCGGTAACGGCATTGCGCACGGCTTCCGTGAACGCGGCGCCGACGTGCACGTCTGGGGCACGCGGGCAAGCGCGGCTGATTATAGTGCCGAAGATGGCAGTGACCTGTCCGGGCTGACCTACACGCAGGTCAATGTCGGTGATCCAGACGAGATCGAGAACGCCAAGGCGACCTTCGACAAGCTGGATGTCCTCATCCTCTGCCAGGGGATCGTGGCCTACAAGCGCGCCGAATTCGAACGCGAAGGTTGGGACCGGGTCATGTCAGTCAACCTCGACAGCCTCATGCATTGTGGCCGCAAGTTCAAACCGATGCTGATGGATGCAAAGGGGTCTGTTGTCATCGTCAGCTCGATTTCCGGCCTCAGTGCCAATATCGGCAACCCGGCCTATGCCGCCTCCAAGGCAGGCGCGATCAGCCTGACCAAAACGCTCGGCCAGGCCTGGGCGCGCGACGGCATACGTGTAAACGGCCTCGCGCCGGGACTTGTCGATACGAAGCTGACCAAAGTGACTACGGAGAACCCGAAGCGGCTGGACGGCGCCCTGCGCTCCATTCCGGTGGGCCGCGCAGGCGAGCCATCTGACATGGCCGGGGCTGCCTTGTTCCTAGCCTCGCCGCTCGCCTCTTATGTCTGTGGGCACACTCTTATCGTGGACGGCGGTCTGTCGCTCTAACGCGCTCCCTGCAGCAATTACGGCGCACGCATGAGTGGCCCGTGCCGGAATTCAGGGCAGCCATGCGGCGCATTTGCTTGACAGTTTACCCTCGGTCACCCCACTGCTGGCTCGAAACCGCCGTCCCGGGCGCAGCAGAAAGATGGAGACCGGATGCCAGACGCGAAGAGCCGAGTGACATCACCCGTACCTCTCGACCTCGATGCCTTTCTCGACGAGCTTCGAGATTATGCAGGCGACATCGGGTCGGACCCTCTGACCAATTCGGTGTTTTCCCTCGCCCTGGCCCTTATGCAGGATCTCGACACGGGCCGCCGCTCTCTCTCTGATCTGACAGGCCTGGTCGACACAATCCATTTCCGGCTCCTGCGCGAGAGAGCAGATTCCTTCAGGTCGCAACACCAGGCGGTCGGCGATGGCAAACCGTGGAGCAAGGTTGAGCGAAAGCTGAAATCCGCTGCAAACGCCGGTCTCGCAGCATTCAAGTCAGCAGCCTGCACATCGCATGGTGGCATCGTTTTCACCGCACACCCAACATTCGCCTTGTCGCGCTCATTGCGTGAAGCTTTTGCGGCCTACGCCTCCGACAACTCTGAAGCGAACGAGAAACGCCTCGAAACCGCGGCCAATGATCCGAGCCGGGATTGGCCAGACCAGATCACCCTGTTGAGCGAGCATGAGGAAGCCCAACTGGCCATTGCCAACGCCCGCGATGCGGCACGTGCCTATGGTGAGCGGATTGTGACCACTGCGCGCGGCGCCTTTTCCGATGAGTGGCGTTCGCTCCGTCCCGTCCTGCCGACAATCGCGAGTTGGGTCGGTTATGATCTTGATGGCCGGACCGACATTCACTGGTCGCAATCCATCGCCTTGCGCCTGCGCGAGAAGGAAGCCCAGCTCGGCTATTATGCCGCGCGGTTGAAAGCAATCGGCGCCCCGGTACTGGCAGAGACTGCCACCGGTCTGGAGCGCGCGCAGACGCACACCGGAACCGCTGCTGCCCTGTTCGAGAAGGACCTGTTCGATCCGGACACGCTGGTTGAGGCTGCAAACTTCCTGACCAGTGAGTCCGATGACAAGCTGATCCGCGCGAGCGACATCACTGACGTGCTGACCAAGCTGATCGAGGACGACGCGACGGCGGACGACCTTGCGGCAGAGCTGATGGTGCTGCGGGCGGAAATTGACGCCTTGCAACTTGGTACGGCCCGCATTCACTTGCGAGTTAATGCCGCCCAGGTGCGCACCGTCCTTTCCCGGGACCTTGAGCTGGAAACAGAGGATCGTGAGCTTGGCCGCGTCGCCTTGAGCCGGCTTTCGGAAATGGCTGGCGGCGACAATGTCCGGCCGGTCAATTTCGCAGACCTTTTCATTGAGCAATCCACGGCGCGCCGACAGTTCATGATGTGCGCACAGATTCTCAAGCACATCGACGCCGGGTCGCCGATCCGCTTCCTGATTGCAGAAAGCGAGAACCCGGCCACTGTCATGGGCGCGCTTCACCTCGCGCGCCAGTATGGCGTCGATCAT
>JAYZBJ010000053.1:0-3887 GCA_036338795.1 Pseudomonadota bacterium
AGGCCGTAATGGTCACGCCGCCGGCTTCGTGGACGACATTTTGCCGCCGCCCCGGGGCAAATGATATCTCGTCTGCCACGGCGCCAAAGCCTTGAGAATCTGCGATTTCTTCGCCGTGGTGCGCCGTGCGATAGGTTGCATCGACCGAATAGGCCGCGACGAAGCCGGCGATGACATCCCGCGTCCCTTCAGGGCCTGAGACGGGTAGCGGCGTCGAACGGCTACCACCAACCCACGCCTGTAGCATCAGCTCGCCTAATCCATCGATATGGTCTGAATGGAGATGGGTCAGAAACGCCTTGCGGGTGCTGCCAATCGGGAAGCCCATCCGCGCCAGATTCCGCATGCTTCCTGAGCCGGTGTCGAAGATAAAGGCCGATTTGCCGGCAAGGACCCCGACACAAGGGCCAGCCCTGGAAGGGTCAGGAATAGGTGACCCGGTACCGCAAAGATAGACATGCAGGCCGTCCGGCAGGTCAGCGCTCGGGTCTATTCCGACTTGCGTTTGGACCTGCCGTTCGAACAGCGCCATTCCGATCTCGGCGCGGAACGTGTTCATGAGTGCCCAGCCAAGGACAGCAAGGCCTGTCAGAGCGACGATCAACCATCCCCACCAACGCATCTTCCCGCCTTTCTCTCACTTTCGTCCAGACCGTTTCCCGTCCTTTCCCCGCCGCGAAACAACCAGAACGACGTTCTGAAAGCATTCTGGTGACGTTCTGGCGAGGTTCTGGTTCTAGCCCGTCTGACCACCCCGCTTCAGAGCGTCCTCGATCAACCAGAGACGGTCCTGCCCCCAAGTCGAGACATCGCCGACACGGAAGCTGGGTACGCCCCAGAGACCGAGCGCCATCATCTCGGCGCGGTTGGCTTCGGCTTCCGCTTTCCAGTCCTCGTTGCCGATCATTGGCCTGGCGACCGACCAGTCGAGACCGGCTCGCTCGGTGATGGTCTTCAATCCTGAATCAGACCCGGCATCGATTCCTTCGGACCAGACACCGCGCAGGAAACTCAAGGCAAAGTCGAAGCCTTTCCCCTCTCCAATCGCCCAGGGAAGCAGAGAATAGCCACGCTCAACCGGCTTGCCGACCGGATCGGCAACGTTTCCGAACGGAATACCGAGGCGATGAGCTTCGCGGGCCGTGTCCTTGATGATGTAGAGCCCCTTCATCCGGGGGACCTGCATGCCGCGCATGACCATTGGCAGCACGAAACGCAGCTTCAGATCGGCCCCATAGGCGTCCGCAAGGGCCTTGGCGCGTTCAGCCGCGATGTAGGTATAGGGACTGCGAAACGAGAGGTAGTAATGCAGTTCGGGCGCAGCGCTGTCTGGCTTGTCGACCGACTCAAGAAGCGGGGGCGGCGCGAAAATGAAACCGTCCGGAGCGGATGATTTCTTGAGCCCGGCGTCAGTCAGTCTCTTTTCGAGATGGTGTAGGCGATCAACACCCCAGAACCACTCGCCATCAAGGAAAAAGGTGGCGCCGAGGTAATGGCCCTTCTCTTCACGCAGGGCGTCGCCATTTTCGCGGGCGCCAGCGACGTCACCACCCGCCTCGGGAATTGCACCTTGCCCCGTCCAGAGCCATCGACCGACCGCGGCGGCATCTTCGATGAACCGCCCTTCTTCAAGCGAACGCGCCAGCGCCGCTTCGGCAACTTTCAATCGACCCTCAGCTGGCTGGGTATAGCAACCAAGGAAGTCGAGGCCGGCCTTCTCAGCCAGCCGCGCTGCATCCATGCGCGAATAGGTAATCAGCTTCTCACGGTCCGGCGCTGCCCAGTCCGGCGGGGGCGATACCAGGTTCGCGCGGATCTCGATATCGTATCGTTCTGCCAGTCGAGGGAGGATTTGCGCTGTCAGGTGTGAGTATGGGTCGGCGGCGTCGTGGAAGTAATCAATCATGCAAACCTGTCTGGATGTCCTACGCCTGCTGTCGGCTTTTTTGCGACGCGCTTCAAGACGAGACTGACTGGTCAGACGCTCCGTTATCCGCCCCCTGATAAAACTGCGTATCGACATGCGTCGCCCAGCCTCCCCGCAAGAGACGGTAATTATTGGCATATGCCATGTCAATTTATCTGGCAAACCCCTGAAGTTGAACATGATTTTGAGAGGCAGTCGCGCAAGGTAAAGTTTTGTGACGTCTCTGGCGAACGGAGCCCTGCCGACCTAACTTGTTTGCCTCAGGCGCTGGGTTCCAATCGGAAACGCGCTGTGTGCCGCAAGCTCAAGGGCTTGCTCGTGCCGCCCCGAAGGCCTTGACTGGTCACTCCATGGCGGCTGCCAACCTAGGAGGCAAAGGGCATGGCAGAACTCAAAATCAACGGAAAGACAGTCACGGTGAACGCCGAGAACGACACCCCGCTTCTATGGGTGATCCGAGATGAGGCGAACCTGACGGGCACCAAGTTCGGATGTGGCATCGGAATGTGCGGTGCGTGCACCGTCCACATTGATGGACAGGCCATCCGCTCGTGCGTCACGCCGCTGGAAGCCGCCATCGGCGCAGAGATTACGACGATTGAGGGTCTCGACCCCGCAGCGGATCATCCTGTGCAAAAGGCCTGGCGCGAAATCCAGGTGCCACAATGCGGCTATTGCCAATCGGGCCAGATCATGACCGCCGCTGCTGCGCTGAACGATGACCCGAATGTCAGCGATGATGACATCGAGCTGATCATGACAGGCAATCTCTGCCGTTGCATGACCTACAACCGCATCCGTGCCGCCGTTCGCAAGGCGGCCGACGAAATGAAGGAGGCCTGATCCATGTCCCGACTAAAAGATCTGGCAGCTCCGAAATCACCGCTCCTTTCGCGCCGGGGCTTTCTTGTCTCGACCGCCGGCGCATCCGTCGCATTCAGCTTCCTTGCCGCCTGTTCGCCGGGCGAGGGTGAACCGAATGAGCAGGCCGACGCCTCCGGCCAGGCAGACGTTACATACGAGCCGATCAAATGGTTCACCATTGATAGTAGCGGCATCGTCACGGTTAACATCATCCGCGCAGAAATGGGCCAGCATGTTGGTACGGCGCTCGCGCGCATACTGGCTGACGAACTGGAAGCCGACTGGGAAAACGTTCGTATCCACCATGTCGACTCGGACCCGAAATGGGGCCTCATGGTCACCGGTGGCAGCTGGTCAGTGTGGCAAACCTTCCCGCTTTACTCGCAAGCCGGCGCGGCAGGCCGCCAGGCCCTGATCGAAGCGGCTGCCGCCCGAATGGACGTTGCCGCAGGTGACTGCGTTGCCCGCAATGGCTCGGTGGTCTGCGGTGATCAGTCGGTCAGCTATGGCGACCTCGTCGCTGGCGGCATCGAAACGACTTACACAGAGGACGACATTGCTTCGCTTGAGCTGAAACCAGCCAGCGAACGCCGCCTGATCGGCAAATATGTCCAAGCGCGCGACATTGCGGGCAAGGTGGATGGAACAGCGCAGTTCGGCATCGACGCCAAACTGGACGGCATGGTCTATGCCCGCCCGGTGATGCCGCCGACGCGTTATGGCTCGAAGGTGAATTCGATTGATGACAGCGCCGCGACCTCCATCCGGGGGTATCGTCAGGCCATAGAGATCAATGACCCTTCCGGAACGACTTCCGGCTGGGTGTTGGCCATCGCCGATAGCTATCCGGCAGCGATCAAGGCTGCAGATGCCATCAAGGTCGACTGGACGCCGGGTCCCGGTGCGGACGTCTCGGAAGAAGACCTTCAGGACCGCGCTCGCGAACTCATTGCAGACGACAGCGTGGGCTCGATTCTCGATACGGGAGACGTCGAAACCGCACCAGCGTTCGAGGCTGCGGAAACCGTGGTCGATGAGACCTATACGTGCAGCACTGTGCTTCACTTCCAGCTGGAACCGGTCAACGCACTTGCCG
>JAYZBJ010000054.1:0-17817 GCA_036338795.1 Pseudomonadota bacterium
CGCCGGAACGGACTTTGACCGTTTCCACGGCACAGTCACTTCAGAAGAACTGTCACGTATGGGCGCGGGCGGCGTATCGTCAGCCCTCATGATCCACGGGATCGGCCTGCCACCCGTCATGGCACTTGGCTCCGAAGACATGAAGCGCGAAGTCGCGCCGCAAGTCCTTTCCGGGAAGAAACAGATCAGCCTCGGCATCACTGAGCCCGGCGCCGGGTCTGATGTCGCTCAGCTCAAGACCAATGCGAAACGCTCCGGCAATGGCTGGGTCGTCAATGGCGCGAAGACCTACATCACTGGCGGTGCCACCTCGAAATGGCTGACGACGGCCGTCCGTACGGGCGGTGAAGGCATGGGCGGCATCTCCCTCATGCTGATTGATCTCGAAGCCGAGGGCGTCTCTCGCTCGACCCTTCCGAAAATGGGCTGGTGGTCCTCTGACACAGCCACCATCCACTTCGATGATGTCTTCGTTCCGCCGGAAAATCTGATCGGGGAAGTTGATCGCGGCTTTTACGGCATCATGGCCAACTTCAATGGCGAGCGCCTCGGCATGGCCGCGCAGGCCGCCGCCTGTGCCCGGGTCTGTATCGAGGAGGCAGCCGCATGGGCGCAGCAGCGCCACACATTTGGCAAGCGCCTCGCTGACCATCAGGTCATCCGGCACAAGATCGCCGCCATGTGCCAACGCGTCTGGGCGACGACAGCAATGCTCGACCAGCTGACGTGGCGTGTCCAGAACGGCGAACAACCGATTGCCGAGCTCGCCATGCTGAAAGTCCAGGCAACCGAAACGATGGAATTCTGCGCCCGCGAAGCGATGCAGATCCTCGGCGGCGCTGGTTTCATCCGCGGTCACCGCGTGGAACGAATCTATCGCGAAGTCCGTGTGATGGCGATCGGCGGTGGCTCTGAAGAGATCATGCGCGACCTCGCCTCACGCCAGCTCGGCGTATAAGGGCGGTCAACACTCGACAAGAAAAGGCAGGGGCCCCAGCAACGAGGACCCCTGCCATCTAGAACCTGCTTGGTCGGGAGTTTTGCAGGCTAGAACCGGTAACCGAGGCCGAGGCCCACAATCACCGGATTGATTTCGACGTCGGCATTCACCTTGACCGTCTCAGCGCCAAGCGACGGGCCGAGCGCGCTGGTCAGATCGACAGTGACCTCGGGCTCAATCCAGACTTTCTTGACGTCGGCATTGAACGCCCAGCCGCCCGGCTCCCCATCGAGGTCATAGTCAAAACCGGCCTGCAGCGCGAAACCGATCGTCGGATCATATTCGATACCGTCTGCGACCGGGCCTTCGTCTTCATTGAAGAAGAACGTCGCGTTCACCCCCGCCCCGACATATGGCTTGAACGCACCGCCCGTATCGAAGTGATACTGCAATGTCAGCGTCGGCGGGAGCAACCAGACATCGCCAAGGTCCACCGTTGCCGCATCCAGGACACCCGGAACGGTGACGCCTGTGGCCTTCACATCGTGCGGCGTGACGCCGAGGATCAGCTCTGCGGCGATGTTCTTGGTGAAGAAATAGGTGATGTCGAGTTCGGGGACATACTGGTCGCCGATATCGACACTTCCCGGCAGGTTGGTGCCGCCAACTGACAGAGCCGCGCTTTCGTCCGGCAACACACCGATAACACGGCCACGGACCATCCAGTCACCCTCATCGGCCAGAGCCGGCATCGCACCCCAAAGTGCCGAGCACGCTAGCAAGCCAGCCAGGAAACTACGTTTCATTTCTACCTCCTCAAAGAATGATGAGGTGAGCTAACCATCTGATTTCTGGCGGGATACTGGTCTGCTTGTCGCGCGTCCGCGCACCGCGCGTCACAGGCGCGCGACTAGGGAAGTATCCCTATCGACTTGCTGCGCCTTTGGTTCCATTGGCGTCTGATGGCGGCCGTGCCCGATGCCGGTGATGGCAAAGGAAACTGGTGGAAGGGCTGGTAATTCCAGCGAATTCGTCCGACATTACGTGCATGGCAAACACTGAGCAGCATTCGCATACGCATGTGAACACGCCCTGCAGCCCGCAAGATGTCGAGGCGTTTATTGAACAGGCTGAACTTCTTGCAGAGCGCAAGGGCCAACGCCTGACCAAGATTCGCCGCAAGGTCTTGCGGCTCCTTCTGGAAAGCGCGGAACCTTCGAAGGCCTATGACCTGCTCGCCAATCTCGATGGCGAAGGCTCGGCCAAACCGCCGACCATCTATCGCGCACTGGACTTCCTCCAGGAGGTCGGGCTTGCCCACAAGATCGAAAGCCTCAACGCTTATGTCGCCTGTGGCCATGCGAGCCACAAGCACTCAGCCGTGTTCCTGATCTGTGATGAGTGCGGCGCAGCCGAAGAACTGCATGCCACCTCGACGACCGACGCCCTTCGCGAAGAGACCGAAGCTGCCGGGTTCCGCATGCATCATGCCGTGATCGAAGTTCGCGGCATCTGCCGGGAATGCGCGCTTTGAAGCTCTCTGCCGCGGCCGCCCTCATTGGGGTGGCTGGCCTTTTCTCTGCGCACGCCGAAAAATCTGCTTTTGAACAAGCCGTGGAAACAGGTGGCTGGCAAGGCTGCGTCTTTGAGGAGGGCTTTGCGCCCTACCCGATTATCCTGACGCCGCGCGGCGATGACTTCTTCGTCTCCTACCCCCATCTTGAGTGCATTGGCGGGCACAATATCGGCCAGAGCAGGCCGGGTTTCGACGCGACCGAGATAATCGTCATCGATACCGCCGGCCAGTGTGCGACCAACCTGCCGCTGACCTACTCCATGACCCCGGCCGGGCTTCGAATCGACTATTTCGCTGGGGAAACCGGCACTTACGCCCTGTTGCGCCCGGTACGCCCCGGCGATACTGCTCCTGCCTGTAACGAGGCGGAGGCTATTTCTTGATCGATCTCTGGAAGGGAAGCGCGAACACCTGGGACTGCGACGAGATGGGGCACATGAATGTGCGCGTCTATGTCGAAAAGGCGTTCGAAGGGCTGGGCACACTGGCAGGCGCCTGCCATCTCGGACATGTCTATCAGGCTGGCAGCCCGTCGACATTGATCCCGCGCGAACAACACATCCGCTTCATCCGCGAGGTCCACCCGGGCCGCCCACTGTCCATGACAGGGTGTGTGCTGGATATCGAAGAGACAACCGTCACCGTCTACCAGCAACTGATCCACAGCGACGGCTCCATTGCGGCAGCCTTCCGCACCCGGCTTGAACATGTTTCGACCCACGGACTGCGGCCCTTCGCCTGGAGTGCGCGCACGCGCGACGCGCTCGAGAAACTGAAAGCCACGCCGCCGAAGGAAACCGAGCCGCGCGGACTGGACCTGTCAGCGACACCCATCGCGAATGAGCAAGCAACGCTTGCTCATGCGAAGGCACAAGGGGTCAAGCCGATCGGCATTGGCATGGTCCCGCCGCAGCATTGCGACGTGTTCGGCCACATGGCACCCGCCTGGTTCATCGGCCGCGTCTCTGACTCGGTGCCGAACCTTCTTTACGACTGGCGGATGCGCGTTGCTGATTCAGTGCCCGGCCAGAAGATGGGCGCTGCCGTGCTCGAATACCGGCTGATCTATCGCCGCTGGCCGAAAACGGGTGACCGGTTCGAAATTCGCACGGCGCTCGCCAGCGTTCAGGAGAAGACGCATTCCCTTGTCCACTGGATGCTGGACCCGGATACCGGCTTGCCCTGGATGACCAGCGAAGCGGTGGCGGTCACGTTCGATCTCAACAAGCGCAAGGCCATCTCGACGCCGCCGGAAATGATGGAAGACCTCGCCAGGGTCGCCCCCGGCAAACTGACGCTCTAGCGGTCAGCCGGTGCCGTGAAGGCTCCGGCGCATCGGCCCCTCATCGCCCGGCGCAAACCCCTCGATGAGGCGGGCAATCGCTGTCGACAATTCTTCGCGCACTTCATAGGGCGCTTCCATCGGATGGAAGTGAGACGTGTTCGGCCGGTCCTTGAGAACGAGGTTCGGATACTTCGAAAGCATCAGGTCAGTTACACGTTCGGACATGACCGGATTATTCTCCGGACGCAGGACAACCATCGGGATGCGGCGTTTGCGAATTTTGGCCATGGCGCCCCACGGCTGGTTGCGCTGCGCATTGAATGTCGCAGCTTCCCAGGCCGGATCGCAGGAAAGGCGCCAGAGCTGGTCCTCACTGTCGAAACGGTTTTCGTCGACGCGCTTCAATCCATCCATCAGGTAATCGTCGAGGAAGGGCTCACGCCAGGACCTGAATGCGCCCTTGCCTTTGTAAGACTCGCGGGCCGCTTCGACATTCGGAAACTCGGCCCGGCGCTTGCGGGCCTGACGCGCCATCTGGTTGCCGCTGCGGATCAGCGGGCCGAGAAACGGCATCATGTGTTTGATGAAGTAAAATCGCCGCGACAGGATCACCGGATCGACAAGAACCAGCCCGGCAACAAGGTCTGGCCGTTTGCCTGCGACCAGGATCGAGACACACCCACCCATCGAGTGACCGCCCAGCACGACAGGCCGGGTTGCCGTCCGGTCGAGAAAGTCGATCACATCGTCGCGATACTTGTGCCAGGATTTCAGCTTCTTCGGGTCAGCGGTCAGAGACGTGCGCCCATGGCCGCGCATATCCAGTGCTGTCACCTTCGTGCGCAGGCCGAGCGGGGCCAGCAGCGACTGGTAGGTCATGCCATTAAAGCCGGTCGCGTGCAGCCAGACAGCGGCCATCTCAAGGGCCGGATTGCCAAAATCGATGGCCTGCATCTCGCCATCAGCGAATTCTGTGCGATGTCTGCGCATTAAACGGCCCCGAAGACCTTGCGCAGGAGGTCGGTCGTCCGCGCGAGCGGGTTTTCACGGATCTTCTGTTCTTCGACCGCGAGGTAATCGAACAGGCCATCCAGTCCGAGGCTGACCGCATGATCGGTGAGGGATGACTTGTAGTCTGTCGCAGCGACGGCCAGCATCGGCGTTGAAGAGGTCACGGAGTCCAGCGTCTGGTATGCCCCGGAGGAGGCCAGTGCCTGTTCGACATATGGCTTGAACGTCGTGCGCAATGACGCCTCAGTACGCGCACGCAGAAAATCCGTTGCCGCCGTGTCACCACCCTGCAGGATCGACATGGCGTCCTGGATGGTGATGGACTTTACCGCATCGATCACGATCGTCTTGCCCGCAGGAACGGCGTCTTCAGCGGCGCGGTTCATTCGAAGCTGCAGGTCATCGAGCGGGCCGGACAGGCCAACCTGCTGGAGCTGTCGCTGCGCTTCTCCAAGACGGCCCGGAAGAGGTATGCGGATCTTCGCGTCCCCCCAATATCCGTCGGTTACGCCGATCTGGGACGCCACCCGCTCCGTTCCGATTTCGAGTGCCTGGCGAAGGCCTGCCTCAATCTCGGACTGGCTCAGGCTACCTTGTGCCGTCCCGGTTGCGCCGGGATAACCGGCCATGCTGCCAAACATCTCGCCGAGGGCGCCGGCTGTGCCGTCGGATTCGCACGCTGCGGGGATTGTGCAGGCCAGAATGGCTCCAAGGATGATGCGCCGCATAACTGTCCCTTCGTCAATCTACCGTCATGAATGCTGACGTTTTTCAACGTCTGATTCATGTCAGGCTGGCCTGAGTGCGCGGAGTCTGCACAGACCCCGGATAACTTGTAAAGCGCTGTCTCTACGCGTTCGACAGTAAGTCGCGCGCCTTATCCGGCTTCGCTGAGACGGAAGATGGCCGTCGCTTTCAGGAGAACGGATTCGCCTGAACGGAGCGTGCCGTTCATGAACACCAGCGTGCGGGTCTGACGGTCTACCTCGCTCAGGAAGCGGAGATCACCGCCCTGAAATTCCGTACCGGTCAGGTCTACGCTGACAGACACCGAATGAGCCTGCCTGTGGCCTGCAACGCTGTCTGCATGTGCCCGCAATGCACGGATCATCAGGGCCGAAAGAATGGCTTCATCCGCAGCCGGAAGATCGGCAGTCGCCTCGCCCGGAAGTTTGATGTCGAGTTCTGGAAGTACGGTCGGCGTGTCGGCAGTTTTCGTCATGCCATCCTGCTAGTCGCCGCCGCCGGAAAAGAAAAGGCCTGCCGCACCGGCAGTGCGACAGGCCTCTCTGTAAGGCGTGGTGAAGAGCAGTCGATCAGGCGACGGCGCTGCGGCGGGCGGTCCCGCTATCGGCGGCTGCCGGGCCGGTGACAATCAGGTCACCGAGATGGCCAATGCCGCTGACATTATAGGTGCTTTCCATATGATCGCCGACGCACCGCAGGAGCTGGGCAATCTGTTTGTGGCCGAGGCCAATCTCGTGGAGCTGGGAGAACATGGACAGCGAAACGTGCTGACGGCCACCCGGTGTCTGTTCGATGAGGCGGGCGATCGTGCCGGTTGCGGCTCCCGACTGGGCGCCCGTGCTTGCCGATAGAGTGCGCGCTCCCGGCATCCGCGAGAAGACTTTCTCGATCAGCGGTGCGCCCTGTCGTTCGGCGGTGTTGAAGAGAACGCCGAGCGCCTGGCGCGCCTGGGATTCATCTAGCCCTGTGGTTTCGGTAGTGGTCCGGATCAGATCGTTCAGCATGTCAGCCTCCTCAACGCATTGCCTTGCAGGCTTAAGAGGATAGGCGAGTGTCCGTTTCCCAAGTGTTATCGGCCACGCCTGATTCGTTCACTTTCTCAGGTCGAATCCTTAAGGCGCGTTAGGGCCGCGTAAAAATTTTGGACGTTTCTGTTAACGAACGGCGCGTCTACATCCGCTCAGGCGCTTCGATACCGAGTATGCCAAGCCCCGCTTCGAGCTGCTTGAGCACCGCTTCGCAGAGGCCAAGGCGCGAGGCGCGGATGGCTGCGTCGCTCTCATTAGCGATGGGGGCGTCGGCGTAAAGCGCGCTGAAAGCCTGGGCGAGCGAATAGACATGCTCGCACAGGATATGCGGCTGGCGTTTGGCATGAGACTGGGCCAGCGCATTCGTAAAGCCGTCCATGGCAAGCACGAGCGCGCGTTCAGTGTCACGCTCGATTTTCACCGTGCCCGGCTCATGCCCTGCTTCCTTCGCACGGCGGAGCAGCGACTTGATGCGCACAGCAGCGTAAAGAAGGTAAGGACCAGTCTTGCCCTCGAAGCTGGTGAAACGCTCAAGATCAAACACGTAATTCGTCGTGCGGACGTTCTGCAGATCTGCAAAGCGAAGAGCCGCGCGTGCAACAAGCCGGGCGATGTTCGCTCGTTCGTCAGCACCAATATCGCCTGAAAGCCCGGCTTCGCCGATTTTCTTCTCGGCTTCTTCGAGGGCCATGCGATTGAGGTCCGCCAAGCGCAGGACGCCGCCTTCGCGGGTCTTGAAGGGCTTGCCGTCGGTGCCGTTCACCGTGCCGAAGCCTATATGCTCGAGCCTGTCCTCGGCGATAAGACCCGCCATGTCTGCGGCGCGGAAAACCTGCTCGAAGTGGAGCGCCTGACGCTGGTCGACGACATAGAGCATGCGATCAGGCGCCTGCGTATCCATCCGGTCGACAATGGTGGCAAGGTCGGTCGCGTGATAGCCCGTGCCGCCGCGCGAATTGATCACCATGAAGGGCGGCATTTCCTTCTTGTCGCTCTCGCGGGCGACATCAATGATCCAGGCGCCATCATCGAGCTTGGCGAGCCCCTTGTCTTTCAGGTCCTCGACCATGCCGGGGATGAGATCGTCGACATCGCTCTCGCCCTTCCACAGGTCGAACTCGACACCGAGAAAGCTGTAATCGACTTTCAACGCCTCGACTGAAACGTTGATGAAATGCCGCAGCAATGCGCGATAACCGGGATGGCCTGCCTGCATTTCGGCGACGGCCAGCTGGCTGGCTTCATTGCGTGCCGGATCGGCTTTCGCCTTGGCTGAAGCCTGCGGATAGAGGCGACCGAGATCCTCGATCGTGACGGGCGGCTCTTCCGGGAACGGGCCTTTGAAGTCTGGATTGAAATAGACAAGGTCAGGCTGCTCGGCGAACAGTTCGGTGATGAGGTGGCCCATTTGCAGGCCCCAGTCGCCAAGGTGGGCGTCGCCGGTCACGTCATCGCCGAGAAACCGGAACAGACGGCACAGCGTATCCCCGATCACGGCCGAGCGCAGGTGTCCGACATGCATTGGCTTGGCCACGTTCGGACCACCAAAATCGATAACGACTTTTTCGGTCTGCGCGAGCGTTCCGCCGCCAGCCTTTTCATCGGCGCGGATGGCTTGGGCCTGCGAGGACAACGCGTCGCTGGAGACCTTGATGTTGAGGAAGCCCGGTCCGGCGACATCGACACGTTCGATGGCGCCCTGCCCTGTAATGCGTTCGGCAATCTTCGCGGCAAGGTCACGTGGCACCAGTCCCTTGGACTTTGCCGCGCCCATGCATCCGTTGCACTGGAAGTCAGCCAGCTCCGGGCGGTCAGAGCGCCGCACAGCGCCCCAGCGGGCTTCGAAACCTTCAGCTTCAAATGCGGCGGAGCACGCCGCCGAGAGTTCAGTGGCGAGATCGCTCATCCTGGGTCCCCGAAATCTTGTGTGTGGGTCTTAATTGCCTGCGTCGAGACGGAAGCGACGGCCTTCGCGATTGAAGGTCAGCTGCTCATCGGTCAGGTCGAAACCGACGACAATCTCGAAGTTCGCACCCGAGATCGTGCTGTCCGCCCGCGGAATGACAACATCTTCAAGCGTGATCGTCTTCGCATCGATCTTGTCGCCGCCGAAATTGGCGTCGATCGAGAAGTATTGCTTCGCCAGCACCTTGGAGCTGCGGCGCGTGACCGCGACCCAGTAGCGATACTCGTGATTGTTCGAATCGGCTTGCGGTCCCTTGCCGAACGCAAAGTCCAGCTCGAGATTGGCTCGCAGCGGCTGGTCTTCGACATAGCGGCAGAACATGCGCACGCCATTCAGCTCACCGGTGTAGGCGATATTGCTGAATGTCTGGCCTTCGCCTTCAAGTTCGATGATGCGTGACGCGTCATAAAGAATGGAAGCCGGCGGACATGGGCCTGCATTGTTCCGCGTGTCGAACGCACGGGTCACGGCGTTGTTGGAACACGAAGCCAGCATCAGTCCGGCTGCAATTACCGCAATTAGGCGCATGTTGAATGCCTTGTCACTCTTGGCCTGAGCCTTCAGGCTGTCCATCTGGAATGGGGAGTGTTACCGGGCACCTGAAGATGGCGCAACGTCCCATCTGTCTTACGGTGCAGCAAGGAGCGACATGGAACGCCGCAAACTTGAAATCAGGCTGGCCGCCCCACGGGGTTTCTGCGCCGGTGTGGACCGTGCAATCCAGATTGTCGAGGAGGCTCTCGGCAAATGGGGGGCGCCTGTCTATGTGCGCCACGAGATCGTGCACAACCAGCATGTCGTATCGCGGCTGGAGAGCATGGGCGCCGTGTTTGTTGAAGAACTCGACGAGTGCCCGGCAGACCGCCCTGTGGTGTTTTCCGCGCATGGCGTCCCGAAAGCGGTTCCCGCCGAAGCCCAGCGCCGCGAGATGATTTATGTCGACGCCACCTGCCCGCTTGTATCCAAGGTGCATGTCGAGGCCGAACGCCATCACAAGGCGGGTCGTGAGATCGTCCTGATCGGCCATGCGGGCCATCCTGAAGTGATTGGCACGATGGGCCAGCTGCCGGATGGTGCGATCACGCTTATCGAGACTGATGAGGATGCCCGCACCTATCAGCCGCGGGACGCAGCCAATGTCGCCTTTGTGACGCAGACCACGCTGTCTGTTGACGATACGGCCGATATCGTCGCCATCCTTCAGGACCGGTTTCCCGAAATCGCCGCTCCTCACAAGGAGGACATCTGCTACGCCACGACCAACCGCCAGGAAGCGGTGAAGGCGATGGCGGATGGATGCGACCTGTTCCTCGTGATCGGTGCCGAGACGTCATCCAATTCGAAGCGGCTTGTCGAAGTTGCCAAACGGGCTGGCGCAAAGGACGCGAGACTTGTCGCGAGCGCCATCAACGTGGACTGGGACTGGTTTGACGGGGTTCAGACCCTCGGCCTGACAGCCGGCGCCTCCGCCCCGGAAGACCTTGTACAGGGCCTGGTCGCTGCCTGCCGTGCCCGCTTCGACATCGAGGTGGTCCCGGTCACGACGGCGACCGAGACCGTGACATTCAAGCTGCCGCGTGTCCTCGCTGAAGAAGTCTAGCCGCCGGCCCGCTCTTCCTCTTCCCAGCCAAAGACATCCTCCACCCCGACATTGAACAGGCGGGCGATGCGGAACGCACTCTCGAGCGAGGGCGAATATCGCCCCTGCTCTATGGCGATCACCGTTTGCCGGGTCACGCCGATCGCCTTGCCAAGCGCGGCCTGGGACATGTTACCATTCAGCTCACGCAGTTCTTTCACGCGGTTGGTGATCGGTGGGCGTTTCGCCATGGCCTACACACCCCGCCGGTACGACACGATCTTCGCGCCATACTCGCCAAGCTGTGCCAGCATCAGCGCGCCGAACACCATGTGGAAGAGCAGGTTTCCGTCATAATGGAACAGGTAGACGCTCAAACCGGCCAGAACACCGAGGCCCAGCAGCAAACCACTGAAAGATCCCGCACGGCTGGCGATGATACGGTCACGCTCATCCAGCGCATCGTCAGCTTCTGACGGTTTCGTCACGGCGACGAGGATGTGACCGACAATCGACAGCACAATGATGATGATCACATAGATCACCACAACCGGCAGGACCGGCGGCGCCGTCTCACCGAGGGCCGCAGAGGCCTGCAGGACAATACTGAAATACCAGGCCGCAGCGGGCAGCAGCACAACCGCCATCACCCAGGCAGACTTCTCGTGAAAAGACATCAGTTGAATTCCTTCGTGTCAAAAATATCTAACACGATAGGTAGTCAAACATTTTTGACTGTCAATAATATTTTACAACCAGGTCAGCTGTCCGGGCTGTCCACACCGATCGTGTCGCTGATCCAGCCAGCATAGGCGCTAATGCGGGCATAGACGCCGGGACTGTCGGCGCGGGCGCAGCCGAGGCCCCAGCTGACAACGCCGACCTGTAGTGGTTCATACATGTCGCCGCGTACGATGAGCGGTCCGCCGCTGTCGCCATAGCAGGCATCCTGCTCGCCAGTTCCCGCGCAGATCGTCGTCTCGTCGACCATGAACTGGCCATACTCCGCCTCGAAGCCATAATCCTCGATCAGCTTGTCGAGCATGCCTCGGCAGGCCGACGTTTCCACAACCGGCAAATCTGCTTGCTGCAGGCGCAGGCTTGGCGCGTAGACGGCGCGGCCACGCGCATTCATGCCGCCCTGTGCGCTGTCGTCTTCTTCGGTGTTGCCATAGCCTGCGACCTGGACGAGGCCACCGGCCGGAATGTCCGGCGCGTCGGCTGACAGTCCTGCAAGTGGCATCACCGGGCCATCATACCCGGCCTCGATACGAACAAGCGCGATGTCATCACCGCGCTCAAACGCCCCCTGCTGATAGTCCGGATGGATGACCACGCGGTTGACCGCGAAGACGCGCGTATCCTCATCGGTCGAGAGGTGTGTGCGGTTCGCCGCGACCTTTAGCGGACCGAGACGGCGCACCATGCCATCCTCGCCGCGATGGAACTGCGCCGCCCCGCCGCCCCGTTCAATCCTGACCTGATCCACGCAATGCGCGGCGGTGACCAGCCACTCCGCCGTGATCATGGTGCCGCCGCACTCATGCCAGGTGTTGCGCCCCTGGCTAACCTGCAGCGAAACGATACCTGGCCAGTCTTCGGCATAGGCCTCCTCGCCAGCTACGACGCAGCCGGTCGTCATCGTCATCATGCTCACGCCAGTCACCAGGCCTGCGAGCCCCAACCTGTTTGTCATGTCCTGCGTCCTCCCGCACATCCTCGATGACAGAATGCCCAATATTCCTGATGCTGGAAATCATCACTCCACCGGAAAGTGGTGCAAACCTGCCTGCAAACATTTGCGGTCGGTGCAGGGATGATTGCAGTGTGCCTTCAAATGCCACCGGCCAATCGGGTCAGGGCAAGGGAGGCTCCATCATGAAATACATCCTCACCGCAGGATTTACGGCCGCGCTGCTGGGCGCGTGCACCGCTGAAGGTCCGAACGAGGCGAACCTGTCTCCGGCCGAGGCCGAAGCCGCAGGCAAGGCGTCTGCGGAGCTTGGCTACACCATTATGGTCAGCGGCGTTGAAATCGGTGCGATGGATGTGCTGCGAGCCGGGCCGGCCATCACCGTGGACTATGAGTACCGCAACAATGGCCGTGGCCCGACGATGGAAGAAGCCATCGTGCTTGATGAGAACGGCTTCCCGATGGCCTGGTCGATTGAAGGCAACACCACCTTCGGTAATGCGGTCAACGAGACGTTTGCGCTCTCCGATGGCACCGCCAAATGGGTCGACTCGACAGGTGAAGGACAGGCCGCGGCGGATACGCCGGCCATGTACATCACCCAGTCCGGCACCCCTTATGATCTTGGTGTCTATGCGCGCGCACTGCTGGCCGATGAAGACCAGTCGCTTCCGGCATGGCCCGCAGGTTCGCTGACGCTGGACGAGATGGAGCGTTTCGAGGTCGATGGCCCTGACGGCGCCGAGACGGTAACCACTTATGCCCTCATCGGACCGGAACTTGATCCGTCCTATTTCGCGCTCGACGAAGAGCAGGAATTTTTCGCGCTGCTCACGCCCGAGTTCCTTGTCATCCGTGACGGCTACGCGGAACTGGACAAGAGCATGCGGGAACGCGCCGTGCGCTATTCGACCGAACGGTTCGAAGCCATGCAGGCCGAAACCGCTCACACATTTGACGCCCCCGTGCGCATCGCGAATGTGCGCATCTTTGATCCGCAGCAAAAGGCGCTGACCGACCTGAAGTCTGTACTGGTCGAGGGAGACCGCATCGTCTCGATCGATGCCCCGGATGCCGCCGCAGACGGTGAGTATTTGGTCGATGGCGAGGGCGGCACGCTGGTGCCGGGCCTGTCAGACATGCACGGCCATATGGGCCAGGATGCGGCCATGCTGAACATCGCAGCCGGTGTCACTTTCGTGCGGGACATGGGCAATGACAATGAAGTGCTGGGCGAGCTGATTTCCAAGATCGATGCAGGCACGCTGGCGGGACCCCGCATCATCCGCTCCGCCTTCATCGAAGGCAAAAGCCCATTCAGCTCCAATAATGGTGAACTCGTTTCCAACCAGGATGAAGCCAACGCCGCCGTGCGCAAGGCGTGTGATGCCGGTCACTTCTTCCAGATCAAGATCTACAATTCGATGAAGGCCGAATGGGTCCCGGAAATGGTAGACCTGGCCCATGAGTGCGGCCTGAATGTTGCCGGTCACGTGCCGGCCTTCTCGCGCGCCAACACGATGATCGAATATGGCTATGACGAGCTTACCCATATCAACCAGATCATGCTTGGCTGGGTGCTCGACGCAGATGAAGACACGCGGACCCTCCTTCGCCTGACCGCACTCAGCCGTCTCCCGAATCTCGATCTTGTGAGCGACGACGTGCAGCGCACGCTAGACCTCATGGAGCAGAACGATGTCGCGATCGACCCGACGCTGGCGATCCATGAAGCGCTGCTGTTGAGCCGCAATGGCGAGTTTCGCCCCGGTGTCGAGGATTATATCGACCATATGCCGGTGGGCGTGCAGCGGTCTGCGAAGCAGGCCTGGTCGAAAATCGAGACACCCGCGGACGACAAGGCCTATGCCGATGCGTTCAACCAGATCGTCACCACTGTCCAGATGATGCACCAGCGCGGCATCTTCATGCTGATGGGCACAGACATGGGCGGCTCGTTCAATCTTCACCGGGAACTCGAACTGTATCAGATGATCGGTTTCAGCCCGGCAGAAGTCCTGGCGCGCGCGACGCTGGAATCTGCAGCGTTCATGGGTATCGACAACGAGATCGGCTCCATCGAGGAAGGCAAGCTGGCAGACTTTTTCCTCGTGCCGGGCAATCCGGTGGAGGACCTTAAAGCCATCAAGACCATCCGCATGGTGATGAAGGATGGCGTCGCCTACTACCCGACCGAGATCTATCCGGCCTTCGGCATCGAGCCATTCACGGACGTCCCAACGGTTACCGCTCCGGGAGAATAAGCATGAAGCTTCGCACCAGTGCCGCAGCGTTGGCCCTGCTCGCCTTCACGGGGGGCGCGCAGGCGCAAACGCTCGATTTTGTTTCCAGCCCCTTCCAGCTTTTTGACCTGGAAGAAAGGTTGAGCGCTGGTGTGGACCTTGCCGATGCAGATGGTGACGGAGACCTCGACGTCTTTCTCGCCAATGGGCGGCATTGGGCCCAGCCAGACTTTGTCTACTTCAACCAGCAGGATGGATGGCTACCCGTCTCCAGGCGGATCGGCGGCGATAACGGACCAAGCTATGTGGTCCGCGCCGGTGACCTAGATGGCGACGGCGATGCGGATGCCGTGGTGGTGCGCGACACTGTGCACTCACAGGTCTTCCTGAATGACGGCACGGGAACCTTCACACCCGGTGGCAACATCGAAGGCAGCGATGGCCCATCGCGCAATGCACTCCTGCTCGACCTTACAGACGACGGCCACCTTGATCTCGTTACCGTTCGGCGCAGCGGCGGCGTGCATTTGTTCGCCGGATTGGGCGATGGCAGCTTTGTTGCTCCCGCCAGCATGCCGGAAGGTCTTGAGGGGTGCACCGGTCTTGCCAGCGCAGATTTCAACAAGGATGGCAGGACCGATCTTGTGATCGCCTGCCGCGATGGCGGGCCAAGCCATGTTCTGTTCAATATGGGCACGGAAGGCTGGATGGGTGAACCACTCGCGGGAACCGAAGGCGATCACCGCTCGACCGTTGCCGGCGATTTCAATCGCGACGGATCACAGGACATCATTCTCGCTTCGACAACGGGCGCGATGACCATGCTGCTCGGCGACGGCAGCGGCAACTTCACACCGGGCCGGGATCTGGGCGAAGACGGCCGGAACGTGATGTCCCTTGCCGCCGCTGATTTTGATCAGGATGGCGATCTCGATCTCGCTGAAGGTACAGGCGGATCGAATAACCGGGTTTACGTGAATGACGGGCATGCCCGTTTCACCATCATTGAGCTGGAAGGCCTGAACGCAGACACATATGGCATCGCCACAGGCGATATGGATGGCGACGGTCTGCCTGATCTGGTTTTTGCAAACTCCGGCGCGCCAAACCTCGTCATGCTGTCCCGCCTCTCGGAAGACTGAACTGCTCATGAGTGACACTATCCGCATCCTCGTTGATGCCGATGCCTGCCCGGTCAAGGATGAAGTCTACAAGGTCGCCTTGCTCCATGAGCTTCCCGTGACGATTGTCGCCAACAGCTTCCTGCGCGTGCCGCAACACCGCCTGATTATCCGCATCATGGTCGCAGAAGGGCCCGACGCGGCCGATGACTGGATTGCCGAACGCGCCGACGCAAAGGCGATCGTCATCACTTCGGACATCCTGCTTGCCCAGCGCTGCCTCGAAAAGCGTGCGCGCGTGCTGTCCCCCAAGGGTCAGGCGTTCACCGAGAATTCCATCGGCCAGCAGGTGGCGACGCGCGCGATCATGGAGGGATTGCGTGCGACAGGTGAGCAGACCAGTGGCCCTGCCGCCTTCAAACCGGCTGACCGGTCACGCTTCCTCTCGGCACTTGAGGTCGAAATCCAGAAGCTTAAACGCGCCTAGCGCGCCTGCGCGACGATGAACTCAGCGCTGAACTTCTTCTTCGGTCTGAAGGTCTCCACCACCTCAAACCCGGCCTGATCGACCATCTCGAACAGATCATCGCGTTTCATGATCTTCACATATGGCGCTTTGCCGACGAGTTGCATGACGGGCAGAATGAACGGCGCGACCGGCATCGCCTCCTTGAGACAGACGGTGCTCTGGATGAAGTAGCCGCCCGGCTTGAGCATCGAACGGACCTTGGTCATCACGCCGGCCGGATCCTTGCAGAGATGAATGATATTGAGGCCCAGGATTGCGTCGAAAGTCCGCCCATTCGGCTCGAAATCTTCAATCCCCGCGCGTTCGAAAGTGATATTGGAGATGCCCGCCTGCGCCGCGCGCTCACGACCGAAGGCAAGCATGTTGTCCGCCACGTCGGTGGCGAGGATGTGTTTGACGTGCGGAGCGTGCAGGATGGCGGTCGATCCCGTCCCGCACCCGAACTCGAACACTTCGCTCTCATGCGTGAAATAGCTCTGCGTAATGGCGAGCTTCTGGTCGTAGCTATCCTGGTCCGAAATGGGTTGCCGGGAATACTTTGCGGCGATCCTGTCCCAGAATCGCTGGTCTTTCTGTGAAACGGCTTGCATGGCTCTCTCCTCCATCCTCTCGATTCAAATAATATCGAATATCGATAATTAAAGAGAGCAATCGAGATATTCGGTCAGGAAGTTGGGGGGCGCATGAGATCCGGGTCGAGTTCGGATATCTTCGTCGCACCGAGCAGCGCCATCGTGCGCACGAATTCATCCTCGATGATCTGCAGCGCCCTGAGCACGCCTGCTTCCCCTCCAGCACCGAGACCGAAAAGGGATGCCCGCCCGAGCGCCACGGCTGTTGCCCCGCGCAAGAGAAGTTTGGCGACATGGCTTCCACGCCGCACGCCGCCATCAGCGATGATGTCCGCCCGCCCGCGAACTGCGTCGGAGATTTCCGGCAGGAGGTCGATCGTCGGCACGGACGTATCAAGCTGCCGGCCACCATGATTGGAAACCCAGACAGCGTCCGCCCCGAGGTCGATTGCCCGTTTTGCATCTTCGGCGCGGGAAATGCCCTTGATCGCAAAGCCCGGTCCCCAGAACTCCTTGATCCATTCCACGTCCTTCCAGGTGACGGAACGGGAAAATTGCGCGTTCACGAAGCCGACCAGGCCGCCCTGATCATCCATGCCTTCCAGATGAACGAAATTGGCCGGCGCGATCCTCGGGGTTCGCAAGAGGTCCCACAGCCAGCCGGGGCGGGCCAATACCTGCGAGGCGACTTTCAGGTTCGGGCTCGGCGGTATGGCGAAGTGATTGCGCGGGTCGCGCTCGCGGTTGCCGGGCACGGGCAAGTCCACGGTGAGGATACACCCGGTAAATCCAGCCGCTTTCGCGCGCTCAAGAAACGACTTCACGATCTCCTTGTCTTTCCAGACATAGAGCTGCACCCATTTCGGCCCGCGATTGGCCTTTCCGATGTCTTCCAGTGTCTGCGATGCCAGCGTCGAACAGGAGTAGATAACCCCCGCATGCTCTGCCGCCCCGGCCATGGCCAGTTCGCCGGCCGCCGGATGAAAGAGGCGCGTCGTCGCTGTCGGTGAGATGAAGAACGGGACACGGCTGTCCTGCCCCATGATCCGGGTCGAAGTGTCGATGGAAGAGACATCGCGCAGCGCCCGCCACGTCAGCTGGTAATCATCGTAGCGGGAAACCGAACGCCTGAGGGTGATCTCGTCGTCTGCACCGCCATCGATGTAATCGAAAATCATGCGCGGCAACTTCGCTCGGGCCCGCTTGCGCAGATCATCAATATTGATCGCCTGTTCGAGTTTCATGACCGCCTCCCCATCTGGCTGGAACGCTCTGCGGCGCGTTCGCTGCAGCCTAGACGATCGCCGCGCCCGACGGAACGGGCCGTCACTCCCTGGCGTTCTGACGGTGGATTTCAACCATCGCTGGAGCACCAGATGACTGACAAGCAAAAGCTTTCCCCGGAACTGAAAGAACGGGCAAGGCAAACCGAAAAAGAGCACGACATTCGCCCAGCAGGTGCGGAAAACATGCAAGACCCGCCCGAGACATGGGATGAGGTCGACGAAGAACTGGACGAGACGTTTC
>JAYZBJ010000055.1:0-5070 GCA_036338795.1 Pseudomonadota bacterium
GAATGGCACCCCATCGGTATTGACGCCGGCCCGGATGACGACCTTGCTGCCCTTCGTGTTGAAGCGAATGGCATTGGTCAGGAGGTTGATCAGAATCCGCTTCATCGCGGTCTCGTCAACCATAAGCTCGGCCAGCTTCGGCGATACGGTGACGTCAAAAGACTCGACGGATGGCTTACTCTCAAAACCGGCCGCCAGCTTGATGGCTTCGGTCAGCATCGCCTGCGTTTCAACGGCCGTCGGGTTGATGGCGATCCGGTCCAGGCCGACCTTCGAATAATCGATGATATCATTGATGAGCTTCAGCAGGTGCGTACCGCTCGTATGAATATTGTCAGCGTATTCGCGGATTTCCTCTTCTGAGAGGCGGATTTTGGAATCGCCGTTCATGAGCTTTGAGAAGCCAAGAATAATATTCATGGGCGTACGTAGCTCATGGCTCATCGTGGAGAGGAATCGGCTCTTGGCCGCATCGGCCTCGACAGCTTCGCGTTGGGCCTCGATCAGCTCACGTTCCCGCATCTTCAGCGCGGTAATGTCGGTATGCACGACCACCGCGCCGCCTTTGCCGGTCTCACGCGTTGAGCGCATCAGCCAGCGGCCGTTTTTCAGGAGGACAGGTACCCGGTCTTCCCCGACATGAAAATCGGGTTTCTCGGTGCCAATCCAGTCGCGGTGGCGAGCATTGGCAATCAGAAGGTCGCTGTTGGCATTGTAGAACGCGAAAGCATCGTTGGACGATTCAATCGCGTCGGCAAGATGCTCACGTGACCGCTGGTTCTCGCGGATCGTCATGATCATCGACTTGAGGTGACGATAGCTGTTTATGCCGCCATTGATCAGCGCAGCCAGGAAAACGAGACTCAGTAATGCGATTGTCAGCGAATAGTCGCCGCCGCGTGCAAAGTTGATCACGGTCACCGGCAAGAGGCACGCCATTGCAAAGCGCGTCGTCACGCGCGGCACAGGGCCGAGAATGCTGGTCAGACCGGCCGCCATACCCGCTTGCATCATCCAGACGAAGAACAGGTGCGCGCGGTCGCCGTCAGCCGCCAGGAGAAGCGATGCCGATCCCCACACCATGCCGATAAAGATCGTCGCAATCTCCGCCTTGCGCATATAGCTGCCGGATACATTCTTGGGCGGGGTTGCATTGCGAAGCCGACGCCACGAATAAAGCTGCAGCAAGCCCATGGCCAAGATCGGTGTGTACCAGATCGCCACATTCATCAGCGGCACTTTCGATGCGGCGGCAACCGCAACGAGCAAACCGTTGAAGATGTTGATCATTCCCATAGAAAGAAGGTTCTTGACGACCGTGATCTGCTGCTCGCGGTAAACGTCCTTCTGGAGGGCGTTTTCCGGAGCTGGCAGACGCCGCAAGATGGCGCCAAGGCTTTCGGAGGGATCTCGTTCGATGCGCATTTCCGCACCGGGATACCCAAAATTAGTTAATTCCGGACCAAACCTAGAGACGAAATTACCCGGCGATGATTACGAATCGGGAGGAATTGATGCAGCTAATGTCTTGCACCATCGGCGCGGCTGCGAAATGTCAGCTGGAGCATAGCGGAATAGACGGGAAATCGCTTTGAACACTACACCCACGATAGGTATCATCGGAGGTGGCCCGGCTGGCCTCAGCGCAGGCCGGATGCTGACTGAGCGTGGATACAAGGTCACGATCTTCGAGGCGCTCTCCGATGTCGGCGGCAAGTCCTTCACCTTTTACCATGGTGAAAACGTCGTGGAGATGGGAACGTGTTACGCAACGTTTTCCCACAAGATCACCAATCGCTGGATGAAAGAACTCGGCATGCCGATGTCCTTTCTTGGCGAACAACGGTTCGATGGCGACGACTTCATGAAGTTCGTCAAGTCCGGCTACGGCCCCGCCCTGCCCATTCAGGTCGTCCGCTACTGGTTCGCCAAGCTGAAGCTGGAAGGCGCACTCTCGAAAAAGAGCCCGCCGAAATGGGCGATCGATGAAGCCGCCATGCCGGTGCAGGCCTGGCTCAAGAAGCGCAACCTCGGCAAGATCGAGAACTTCATGCTGCGTTCAACCACCAATATCGCCTACGGCTTCATTGACGAGGTGCCAACTGTTCAGGCGCTCCGCTGGAACGACATGAAACTGATCCTGACCGGGCTGTTCAAGCAGCTCAAGATGCCCGTTGAAGGCTGGGCAGAATTCTGGCGGCGCGTTGCTACGAAACTGGACGTGCGCCTTAACAGCCGTGTCACGGGCGTGGAGCGCCGAGAGGTTGGGGTCACGATCAAGACCGACGACGGGAAAATTCACGAGTTCGACCAGCTTCTCTGCGCCATCCCATTGGATGAATTCCTGCGCACGACAGAGCCGACCGACCTCGAACAGAAAATTGCCAGCTCGGTCGAATGGAATGGCTACACGACGACATTGGTCGCGGCAGAGGACTGGTTCGACGATGTGCATGTCGAAGCCTATCGCGAAGCCGTCGTGCCGGGTGCGGCGCGAGGTCAGCTCCTTTCAGCCCGTCGCGACGGCTTTGAGCCCGAGCTTGGTGGCCCACTCTATCTCGCCGGCCAGCTTACTGGGTCCTACTCTGCACCGGAACTCGCTGAACTCCTGCGTGCCGATATTGAACGTCATGGCGGCAAGGTGACGAACGTCATCCTCCAGAAGCTCTGGAAGTATTTCGCCCAGTACAAGCGTGAAGCCATTCTCGGCGGGCTTCTTGACGAGCTGGAAGCCGTTCAGGGCACCAATCGGACCTGGTACACCGGCGCAATCTTTTCCCATGAAGCGGTATCGCACATCGTCAATTTCAATGCTGAACTGGTACAGAGGATGCAGCAGGCGGTTCCATCCGTGCCCCGCTGATACGCTCCTCATGTCATGAACCTCTTCCTCCGGCTTCTCGTCACCTTTATTCGCGCCAGTCTTTCCAGGGAAAAGCCAGGCTTTCTGGATACAACGCGAATCCGGTCGCGCGTGATGCTGACGGATCAGGACATGTTCGCGCATATGACGAACAGCCGTTACTTCTCATTCAGCGATCTCGCGGTGATCAATTATATCGTGCGAACCGGTGCGTGGCCGAAGCTACGTCGCAAGGGCTGGTTCCCGGTGGTCGCGGCCGAAACGGTCGTGTTCGCCAGCATGCTGCGGGCCCATCAGGCTTTCGAAGTGACGACCCGCCTCGTCGGCTGGACGGATACATTCATCTGTATCGAGCATCGCTTCCTGCGCGACGGCACGGAAACGGCCCGCGTGAGGCTCATTGCCCGGTTCGCGAGCCGCAAGAATGAGCGTGTTTCCGTTGATCAGGTGAGAGACCTTCACGGCATCACTGAGGCCTCACCGCCACTGGATGAGGCGTTCCTTGCGCTGCTCGCAGATGTTGAGAGCGCCCGCGCTCGCCGACGCGAAGCCGTGAAACCACGCTGAGGCGGCAGCGTACACCTACTGGCGGAGCATCTCGCGCGACACGATCACACGCATGATCTCGTTCGTGCCTTCAAGAATCTGATGAACGCGCAGGTCACGAACGATCCGCTCGACCTCATAATCCTGCAGGTACCCATCGCCGCCGTGAAGCTGAAGCGCGTCATTCGCAACCTTTGACCCGGTATCTGTCACGAAGCGCTTCGCCATCGCGCAATACTTCGTGGCGTCGGGTGCCTTGTCATCGAGCTTGCTGGCGGCCTGATAGAGCAAGGCGCGTGAGGCAGACAATTCGGTTTCCATGTCCGCGAGTTTGAACTGTGACGCCTGGAAATCCACAATCCTCTGGCCGAACTGCTTACGCTCCTTTGAGTAGTCCAACGCGCGGTCGATCGCATCCTGGCTTCCGCCGAGCGAGCAGGCGGCAATATTCAGACGGCCACCATCAAGCCCTGCCATGGCAAAGCGAAACCCCTCACCCTCGCTACCGATGCGGTTCTCCGCTGGAATCCGGGCGTCGTCGAAATTGACCATCGCGGTCGGCTGGGCCTTCCAGCCCATCTTCTCTTCCTTCTTGCCAAAGGAAACCCCCGGAAAATCCTTCTCGACGACGAATGCTGATACGCCGCGCGCACCATCGTCAGACGTACGGGCCATTACAACGTAGACGTCCGAGAAGCCGGCTCCCGAAATGAAAGCCTTGGATCCGTTCAATACATATTCGTCGCCCTCGCGGCGCGCCGTCGTTTTCAGGCTGGCGGCATCGGAGCCAGAGCCCGGCTCCGTCAAGCAGTAAGATGCGATCAGCTCGACTGACGTGAGGCGCGGCACGTATTTGGCACGCAGCTCATCGCTGCCAAACCGGTCAATCATCCAGGTCGCCATGTTGTGGATCGACAGAAACGCTGCATGGCTGACGCAGCCACGGGAAAGCTGTTCGAAAATCAGCACGGCATCGAGACGGCCAAGCGCGGAGCCGCCATACTGTTCCTGCGTATAGATGCCACCGAAGCCCAGCTCACCAAGTGCGACCAGCGTATCGCGATCCAAGGTGCCCTCCTGCTCCCAGCGGGCCGCATTCGGACGCAACCGGTCGAACGCGAAGGACTTCGCCATGTCCTGGATCATCACCTGTTCTTCAGTCAGCTTCATGACTTACAAGCGCCTCCCATGCGCATCGGATAGATATAGGACTGCACGAAGCACATGGTTGCCTGAAAGAAAAGGGCAAGCCATGCGGCAGAAACGCAGCATCGCCACACAATCTTGCTTCGTGGCCAAGATTGGTGGGATGAATATTCGACTGCGGGAAAAATGGTGGGCGGTAACGGGCTCGAACCGCTGACCCTCTCGGTGTAAACGAGATGCTCTACCAACTGAGCTAACCGCCCCTGCCCGCTTTGTGCGGCAGGCTTCGCGGAAAAGCAAGACGGCCCCTGCCGTATTCACAGCAAGGGCCGCCAGCGATTTCAGTTCAGATGCTGTTAGTGACGGATCGTGTCACCGGCATCCGTGGTCGAAGGCTTGCCCGAAAGGCTGGCCTGGAGGGCAGCCTCGTCCGCATCTGACCACTCAATAGGGGTCAAAGGACGCGTCAGAGCCCGAGCGAACACCTCATTGATGTCTGTCACCGGTACAATCTT
>JAYZBJ010000056.1:0-6439 GCA_036338795.1 Pseudomonadota bacterium
GGTCAGCCGCGAGACGCGACAGCCGCTCACCGATTGCTGCGGCAACAGCCCCCCCAACTCCCTGGTCGGCTTCGTCAAACACCATCACGGGAACATTGGTCGTTTCAGCGAGCGCGCATTGCAGCGCGAGCGAGAAGCGGGCGAGCTCACCGCCTGATGCGATTTGCCGAAGCGGACCGAAGCCCGCCCCAGGGTTTGTCTCGACTTCAAACTCGATACGCTCATGGCCATTAGCGCCTGAAGCTTCATCGCCGACGGGTTCGAAGCGAACTTGTACTCGCGTCCGCTCAAGCTTGAGGGGCTTCAGTTCTGTCTCGATCGCCGCTTCGAGGCGTTTTGCAGCTGTTTTGCGCGCCTCTGTCAGCCGGTCTGCCTCTGTTCTCCAACGGGCTGCGGCGGCCTTCTCTTCCGACTTTGCCTTGTCGATCGCGCCTTGTGGTGCCTCGCTCATGGCAAGCTTTTCAGCGGTCTCCTCGAGCAGGGCAACGAGGCCATCAGGCTCGACACTGTATTTGCGGGCTGCCGCCTTCAGCGCGTGGAGGCGCTGATCTGCCTTCTCCAATCCTGCCGGGTCATGCTCGGCCTCAGCGCTGAGCGCATCGAGGGCGGCGCGCGCCTCACCTGCCTCAATCAACGCTCGCTCAAGGGCTTCGGCGGCAGCGCGAGCAGCTTTCGCCAGCGCGCCCTCGCTTTCAGCGATTCCGTCTAGTGACAGGATGCGTTCGCTTGCCCTGTTGGCCCGCGCAAGCACCGATTCGACCTCGCCGGCATCAAATGCTTCGACGGCCTCGCTGGCGGCCGAAGCGATCTTTTCCGACTGCATCAGGATTGCCCGTTCGCTGACAAGCGTTTCCACCTCGCCTTCCTGCGGCGCCAGCGCCTCGAGCGCATCGCGGGTTTCAAGCAGCCATGCGTGGCGGGTCTCTGCTTCCTTCAGGTCTTCTTCAATCTGCTCGCGCCGGGATCTCGCTTCCTGAAATGCCTTCCAGCGTTCACGGCACGCCAGCAAAAGACTTTCATTCCCCGCATAGGTGTCGAGAAGGTCGCGATGGCGGGATGCCTTCATCAGGCCAGAGGCTGAATGCTGGCCATGGATTTCCACGATCAGTTCGCCGAGCGCTTCCAGCAGACCGGCGTTTACAGGCTGGTCATTCACGAAGGCACGTGTCGGACCGCTGGCCGGGATGACGCGTTTCAGCGTCAGCGTCTCAAAGGGCGAAGCTTCGATCCCGCGTTCAGACAGCATGGACCAGGCCTCATGGTCTGGCGGAAGGCTAAGTTCCACCAGGATGCTCGCCTGGTCGGCATCCTTGCGAACGAATTTACGACTGGCAGGCGCACCAAGCGCGAGGCCAAGCGCGTCAAGAATGATGGATTTGCCCGCACCAGTTTCCCCGGTCAGGGCGGTGAAGCCGCTGGCGGCGTCGATATCGAGCCGCTCGATCAGCAGGAAAGAACGTATGGAGAGCGCAATGATCATGCGCCCTCATACCATTAGAACAAAATGAGAACAAGCGTGTTCTCGCGGCGCCTATTCCAGCGCTGCGGTCGCCTTAGGCATGGCCCGTTCCGCCAGACCCTCGCGGTCGAGAAGGCGATAGCCATCCTCGTACCACTCGCTGTCGGGATAGTTGTAGCCAAGCACCGCACCCGCTGCGATGGCCTGATCCATGATGCCGAGCGAGATGTAGCTCTCGATCAAACGGTACAGTGCTTCGGGCACGTGGCTGGTGGTCTGGTACTCGTCGATCACCGTCTTGAAGCGATTGACCGCTGCGAGATGCTGGTTACGGCGCAGGTACCAGCGTCCAATCTCCATGTCCTTACCGGCAAGCTGGTCACGCACCATATCGATCTTGATCTGGGCGTCACGCGCATAGTCACTGCCCGGATAGCGGCGAACAACATCGGTCAACGCATCGCGCGCCAGTTCCGTCGTTTTCTGGTCACGGCCGACATCGACGATTTGCTGGAAGTAGCTGAGCGAGATCAGGTAATGCGCATAAGGCGCCCCCTGCCCGGCCGGGTTCAGCGAAAGATAGCGACGCGCGGTCGAGATGGCGTCGTCATAGCGGCGCGACCGGAACGACGCATAAGCAGACATCATGGTCGAACGACGGGCCCATTCAGAATATGGGTGCTGGCGTTCAACCTCGTTGAAAAGCTCGATCGCGCTGACATAGTCGCCACTGTCCAGCTCATCGGCGGCCATATTGTAGAGCGCTTCCACCGGACGCTCGACATAGGCGAGATCCTGTGCCCGCCGGTTCGAGCTGCACGATGTCAGCACGAGGGCTGCACCTGCAATGATAAGACTGGCTCGGATCGAAAACACCATCAATCTACTTCCGGCTGTGGATTAGAGATACGTGTCGCACTTTGACTTTCGGGCGCGTGATGTAAAGGGCAGGATACAGGAACTTCCGGCTACCTTGCTTGTTTTTAAGCAGTGAGTGAACTAGTTTACCGCGTATTCAGAAGCCCATTCCGGGATGAGATCGACGCCCGGGCGAAAGGCGACCAGCCATGGATATGAAGGACAAAAGCAGCCTGACTGCGAGTGAGATTGATTCTCTCGTCGGCGAGCGCATCAGACGTCGCCGTATTCTGACCGGACAAACCCAGGACCAGTTGGGCGATGCGCTCGGCGTTTCCTACCAGCAGATTCAGAAGTATGAGACCGGCGCCAACCGTGTGAGCGCTGGACGCCTATTTCTGCTTGCAGAGAAACTCGATGTCGCTCCCGCATGGTTTTTCGATGGAATCGGAAGCACGCCCTCGGTGGATGAAGAGACCGAACTCGTTTCCTCCTCCCGGCTCGCCATTGAGTGCGTGAAGAACCTGTCGAGAATTCAGGATGAAAAGGTGCGAGGCGCTATTCTGACCATGATCCGTACCCTGGCCGATTCCGAAACCGACTCGGATACGCCGTCGATGGCGGCCATGATCACATCGAATGGATCCGACCGGCAGGGCGCCGACTAGTCACTGCAAACCCGATAAATTGCCAGACCGCCCGCCCTAGCGCCCCGCAGCCGCGCTGACGGCGGCTGTCTCGGCAGCGGCGTCGTCAGTTTCCCAGCACCAGGCAGTCGGCGTCTCAAGAAGCGCGCGAACGAGCTTGTTGTTGAGGGCGTGACCGGGTTGACGCGCTTCGTAAACGCCCGCGATCGGAGCGCCCGCAAGCATCAGGTCACCCACGGCATCCAGAATCTTGTGGCGGACGAACTCGTCATTTGTGCGCAGCCCCTCCGGATTGACCACCTCATCACCATCCAGAACGACGGCATTGTCGAGCGATCCACCACGGGCAAGACCGCGCGATTTGAGGTATTCAACTTCGTGCGCGAATCCGAATGTCCGCGCAAACGCGATATCACGGGCGAACATGCCCGGCAGCAGGCGCAGCGACATCTGCTGCGTGCCAATCGCCCGGCTCTCGAACTCGATCTTCGCATGGATGGACAGGTAGTCGTCAGCTGACGGCTTCAGACGGGCCACTTTCACACCGTCACGAACCTCGACTTCCTCAAGCACGCGGATGCGTCGGCGCATGGCGCCCTGACGGCGAAGGCCGGAGGCAAGCAACAGCTCACAGTAGACTGCGGACGACCCATCCATGATCGGCACTTCAGGACCGTCGATTTCAATCAGGAGATTATCAACTCCAATGCCAGCGCACGCCGCGAGCAGATGCTCAACAGTCGCGACGGTCACGCCGTCGGCATTGCGAAGCGTCGTACCAAGCTGGACTTCGCTAACATGGTCGCCGCGCGCCATGACAAGGTTGTCACGGTCGGTGATGTCGGTCCGGCGGAACTGGATACCACTGCCAACAGGCGCAGGTTTCATGACCATACGTGCCCGCACACCGGAGTGCACGCCAACGCCGGCGCAAACCACCGGACAATTAACTGTCTGCTGAACCTGAACGCTACTCATGTCGGGAAGCCCCTTTATTCCAGAAAACACAAAAGGGGACTCGCGCGAAGCATTCAAAACAAGGAATGTTTCTCAATATGACAAACAGGGCCTCAACTACCGCCAAGACCCTGCTTTAATTTGAAATTTTATGTTACAGAGCGCGCTGCGATCAGTGGTTCGCTGAGCGCCTCAGGAAGGCCGGAATCTCGAGGTCGGCATCATCAAACGGTGCTGCATTCGGGTGATCTTCCGGGGAAGAGACGATTTTCTCATCGAAATCGACATCATCCTGGTCATTGTCACCCTGCGTCGTGCCTTTGCGCCAGCCAAAGAGGTTGGCGAATCCAGCCGTGCCGTCATCATCATCACGCTTGGACTTCTGAGCTGGTTGTTCTGGCTGCGGTTTCGGCTGTGGGCGATTGAAAACCTGGTCGGCAGACACCTGGTCGGCACCCTCCGCCCGCTCCATGTGAGCTGGCGGCAGCTGACGGCCGCGGAAGTCCGGACGCGTGTCGGTTTCGAACATCTCTTCCTGCTGGCCGCTTACCACGACCTTCGGACGCTCTTCAGTAGCGACCGGCTCTTCAGCGGCAGCAGGTGCGACGGGCGCAGCAACAGCTTCGACGGCAGCTTCCTGCGGCTTCAGTTCGGCAAATCCAAGCGCGCCGTCGATACCAGCAGCGACCACGGATACGCGCAGACGGCCCTCAAGCTCTGGATCGAATGTCGAGCCGAGAATGATATTCGCATCGGCATCGACTTCGCGGCGAATTTCGTTTGCAGCTTCGTCGAGTTCGAACAGCGTCATGTCATAGCCGCCGGTGATGTTAATCAGGACGCCCTTGGCACCCTGCATGGAAACATCGTCGAGCAGCGGGTTGTCGATCGCGGCGCGCGCAGCTTCGAGCGCACGGTTCTCACCTTCGCCCTCGCCCATGCCCATCATGGCAGCGCCCATGCCCTTCATGATCGTACGCACGTCGGCAAAGTCGAGATTGATCAGGCCGGGCATGACCATGAGGTCAGTGATGCCGCGGACACCTGAATACAGAACGTCATCCGCCATGCGGAAAGCTTCGGCAAACGTGGTCCGCTCATTCGCGATACGGAACAGGTTCTGGTTCGGCACGACGATCATCGTGTCGACAGCCGCTCTCATGCGCTCGAGACCGCTTTCGGCGATCTTCATGCGGCGGGAGCCTTCAAAGCTGAATGGCTTGGTCACGACACCGACCGTCAGGATACCCTTGTCATGCGCGGCTTTCGCGATGATCGGCGCCGCACCTGTGCCCGTACCGCCGCCAAGGCCCGCAGCGATGAAGACCATGTGTGCGCCTTCAAGATACTCGTTGATATCTTCAATCGACTCTTCGGCGGCAGCAGCACCCACTTCCGGGCGCGCGCCGGCCCCGAGGCCGGATGTCGTTTCCAGGCCGAGCTGGATACGGTTGTCGGTTTTCGATCGGTCGAGAGCCTGAGCGTCGGTGTTGGCGACGACAAACTCCACACCCTGAAGATTGGCATCGATCATGTTGTCCACGGCGTTGCCACCAGCACCGCCGACACCGAATACCATTATTCTGGGTTTGAGTTCTTGAGTCATTCTTTGCGCCTTTACCAATCTACCGGAGGTGTCTGGAGATCAAACTGCCCGCCCTGCACTAAAAGACGGTTAAGTACGGACTATCGGACTCAAAAATTTTCTTTGAGCCAGCGAAACACTCTATTCAGAAGTCCGTTGCGGTTTGTCCCTCCCACGGCTTCGGACGCGTTGCCAGCCCTCGCAACGTCCACAAATCCCCTGAACTCGTAGGATAGCAGACCTGCCGCTGTGGAAAAGACCGGATTGGCATGGGATTCACCCAAAATGTCGGCTTCTACCGGTTTTCCGAGCCGTACTGGTTGCTGCAGGACGCGGCTTGCGATGTCGCGGACGCCAGGCAGGAGGCTTCCACCACCCGTGAGTACGGTTCGTCTCGGCAAGATTTTCTTCAGCTCGCTGTTCGCCAGAAGCTGCGCGGCATACTCGAACGTCTCTTCGACGCGCGGCGCAATGATCGAGGCAAGTTCGCCGCGAACCATCTTGCTGCCATTGAGACGGCCATCATCTCCAAGCCGGGCCACTTCAATGCGCTCGGCAAGACCAGAGCTTTTAAGGTCAGCCGTCCCGTGAACCGTTTTCATCCGCTCCGCCGCAGCGAAGGTTGTTCCGATACCCTGCGCGATATCAGCGGTCACGTTGGCACCGCCTGCGGGCACCAGCCCAAGCCAGGCTGGTGATCCGTTTATGAAAGCGCAGGCTGCCGTCACGCCAGACCCCATGTCGATGCAGAGCGCACCATTCTCGATTTCGTCGTCGATCAGCGCCCCTGCCCCACTGGCAACCGCTGACGGGATGATGCGATCGACGTGAAGGTGTGCACGGCCAATACACTCGACAAGATTTCGAACAAGAGTCTTGGGCGCAGCGATCACGGACAGGAGGACGCTCAACTTTCCGCCGATCATGCCGGTC
>JAYZBJ010000057.1:0-3076 GCA_036338795.1 Pseudomonadota bacterium
GGACGACATGGCCGATATCATGGTGAACGGTGCTGACACGACCTACATCGAAGTTGGCGGCAAGATTGAGCGCACCAATATCCGCTTCCGTGACAATGCACAGCTGATGAACATCTGTCAGCGCATCGTGTCCCAGGTCGGCCGCCGGGTCGACGAAAGCTCACCGATCTGTGACGCGCGCCTGCTTGATGGCTCGCGTGTGAACGTCATCGCGCCGCCGCTGGCCATTGATGGTCCGACGCTCACCATTCGTAAGTTCAAGAAGGACAAGCTGCGCCTGAAGGACCTGGTCGGTTTCGGCTCCATTTCCGAAGCCGGTGCCGAAATCCTGCGCATCATCGGCCATTCGCGCTGTAACGTCCTGATCTCCGGCGGTACCGGTTCGGGTAAAACGACGCTGCTCAACTGTCTCACTGGCTTCATCGAGCCGTCAGAGCGCGTTATTACCTGCGAAGACTCCGCCGAACTCCAGCTCCAGCAGCCGCACGTCGTGCGTCTCGAAACGCGCCCGCCGAACATTGAGGGTTCTGGTGAGATTTCGATGCGCGACCTCGTGAAGAACTGTCTGCGTATGCGCCCTGAGCGGATCATCGTGGGCGAGGTTCGTGGCCCGGAGGCGTTTGACCTCCTGCAGGCCATGAACACGGGTCACGACGGCTCCATGGGCACGCTGCACGCCAACTCGCCACGCGAAGCTCTCAGCCGTGTGGAATCCATGATCACCATGGGCGGTTTCTCGCTGCCGGCGAAAACCATCCGTGAAATGATCGTTGGCTCGATCGACGTTGTTGTTCAGGCCTCGCGTCTGCGGGACGGTTCGCGCCGCATCATGCAGATCACCGAGGTGATGGGCCTGGAAGGCGACACGATCATCCTGCAGGACGTGCTGAAGTACGAAATCGAAGGCGAAGACGACAATGGAAAGATTGTCGGCCGCCACCGCGGGACCGGTATTGGCCGTCCGCGTTTCTGGGAGCGTGCGTCCTATTACGGTCTCGACCGTGACCTCGCCAAAGCCATCGACGCGCTGGACTAGGGCATGGACGGAAACCTCACCATTTACATCGTTGGCGGCCTGGCCTTCCTGGCCCTCGCCGGCGTGGGCCTGGCTTTTACCGGAGATGATGGCGGCGCTGCTTCAAAGCGCGCCAAGCAGATCAAGGAAGGCAAGAAGGGCAATGCGCGTGGCGGCGCCGACATGGACGTCAACTCGCAGCGCAAGCGCCAGACCCAGCAGATGCTCAAGCGCTTGCGTCAGCAGGATGAAGCGCGCCGTAAATCGCTCGTGCCGCAGGATGTTCGCGCCAAGCTTGTCCAGGCCGGTCTCGACATCAAGCCAGAGATGTTCTGGATATTCTCTGCCATTCTCGGCATCCTGTTTGCCGCGCTGACCTTCATGTCGGGGGCTGAAGGCCCGCCGCCTGTCATGGGTATCGAGATCAAGTCGCAACCGGCCATGGTGATCGCGGCTGGTTTTGCCGGTTTCCTCGGCGTGCCGCGCTGGTTGCTCGGCTTCCTGACCAAGGCGCGCCACAAGAAGATGACCGCGCAGTTTGCCGACGCCATCGACATCATCGTCCGGGGCGTGAAATCAGGTCTTCCGCTGACGGAATGTCTTCGCATTATCGCAGTCGAAAGCCCGGCCCCGCTCGGCACCGAATTCAAGAACCTCACAGACAATATCCAGATGGGCACGACGATGGATCGCGCCCTGCAGATGTTCTACAAGCGCGTCCCGCTTCCAGAGGTGAACTTCTTCGTCATTGTGCTGACGATCCAGTCCAAGGCAGGTGGTAACCTGTCCGAAGCGCTCGGCAACCTTTCTTCGGTGATCCGCCAGCGCAAGATGATGCGCGAGAAGATCAAGGCCATGTCCTCGGAAGCGAAAGCCTCCGCCGGTATCATCGCAGCCCTGCCATTCGCGGTGGCCTTCATGGTCTACTTGACGACGCCCAGCTACATCATGGAGCTGTTCCTCAAACCGACGGGCCACATGATCCTTTTCATGGGTGCGTGCCTGATGTTCACCGGCGTGACCGTCATGCGCAAAATGATCAACTTCGATATCTAGCGACAGGGGAGGGACGACATGCAGGACTTCGCAAACGCCCTCGGTGATCCGGGTACACTGGCCTCCATGCTGGCGGCCGTGGCCATGTTCGCGACCATCACCTCTGTGATGCTGCCGGCGCTGAAAGGCGACAAGCTCGAAACACGCCTGAAGCAGGTGACGACGCAGCGCGAAAAGCTGCGCCGGGCCAGCCGCGAGGCGCTGGAGAAAAAGGGCCTCAAGCGGGAGGATTCCGGCAAGATCAGTGAGATTTCCGGCAAGCTGAATCTCCAGAAGATGCTGGAAGACCCGAACATCCAGGCCAAGCTGGTGCAGGCTGGCTTCCGTGGCCCCCGTCCACTGTCCATCTTCTATTTCTGCCGTTTTGCGCTGCCCTTCATCGGCGCCCTGAGCGCATTCATCTACATCTTCCTGGTCAATGATTTCGGCCTGTCGCCGCAGATGAAGATGGGCTCTGTCGTCTTTGGCGCCGCCGCCGGTTTCTACGCGCCGAACATCTACATCTCGAACCTCGCGCAGAAGCGCCAGAAGTCGATCATGCAGGCCTTCCCGGATGCGCTGGACATGCTGCTGATCTGTGTCGAGTCCGGCATGTCCATCGAGCTTGGCTTTGCCAAGGTTGGTGCCGAGATCGGCCCGGCATCGCCCGAACTTGCCGAAGAGTTCCAGCTCACCACGGCTGAACTCGCTTATCTGCAGGAGCGTCGCCAGGCCTATGAGAACCTTGCCAAGCGGACGGGGCATGAGGGCGTGAAATCGGTCTGCATGGCGCTGATGCAGGCGGAGCGGTACGGTACGCCGCTGGGTGACGCGCTGCGCGTCATGGCCAAGGAAAACCGCGACATGCGCATGTCAGAGGCCGAGAAGAAGGCTGCCGCCCTCCCGGCGCAGCTGACCGTGCCGATGATCCTGTTCTTCCTGCCGGTGCTGTTCCTGGTCGTGCTCGGACCCGCCTACATCAAGTATCAGGAAATGAACGCCGACAAATAAGTCAGTCGCCGGAGG
>JAYZBJ010000058.1:0-5730 GCA_036338795.1 Pseudomonadota bacterium
TCTCCGCGATTTGCGAGGCAGCCACGGGAACGCCCTGCCCGCCCGTCATGATGCTGGTCGGCGGCGGTATCCGCGTCGCCTTGGCGACAATTCATGTTCCGCTGATGAGCGTGCCGTACCACCTGACGCCAGAGCACCTCACAGACGTCGCGAAGACGACGCAAACGGCGCTGCAGCGCGATTTTGGCATCTCCGCACCGCGCATCGCCTTTACCGGCCTCAACCCTCATGCGGGGGAGAGTGGCACGATCGGCACGGAAGAACGCGATATCATCAACCCACTGGCTGCGCAGCTGCGCGATCGAGGCATGGATATCAGCGACGCCCGCCCCGGCGACACGGTGTTTGCTGAAATGCTGGACGGACGGTTCGACGGCATCATCGCGATGACACACGATCAGGGGCTGATCCCCGTCAAGACGCTGGATTTCTGGGGCGGTGTGAACACCACGCTCGGCCTGCCAGTGGTTCGCACCAGCCCGGACCATGGCACAGCCTATGATGCAGCGCGCGACGGGGTCGCGCGACCCGACAGCCTAATAAGCGCCATTCGTCTTGCTTCACAGCTCGCGGCCAACAGGCTCGCCCATGTCTGAGACCGGTCAGGATCCCGATTTCACGCCCGGCCGCGCCCGCAAGGCACTTGGCCAGCACTTCCTGTTCGATCCGGACATCCTGCGCCGTGCCGCGCTGGCGGCTGGCCCCGTTGAGGGGCGTACCGTAATTGAGGTCGGCCCCGGCCCGGGCGGGCTGACACGTGCCATCCTGAATGAAGGCGCGGACAAGCTCATCGTGGTCGAGGCCGATCAGCGCTTTGCGGACGGGTTGAAGGCCTGGCCTGAAGCGACCAGTGGCCGCCTCCACATCCATCAGGCGGATGCGCGCAAGGTCGACATGGCCGCGCTGATTGCCGAAGCGGGGGGACAGCAACCCGCGATGATCGTCGCCAACCTGCCTTACAATGTCGGCACGCCGCTCGTCGTCGACTGGATAAAATCGGGCGGCTGGCGCGGCGAGATGGCGCTGATGTTCCAGAAGGAAGTGGCAGAGCGGCTCGCTGCCAAGCCCGGCACACACCATTATGGACGCCTCGCCGTGCTCGCGCATTCAGTGTGTGACGTCCACATCGCCTTCACATTGCCACCCGGTGCTTTCCGCCCGCCTCCAAAGGTCGACAGCGCTGTCGCCGTGCTTCGCCCCCTGCCGCCTGAAGAGCGCTTCGATGACGTGGCAAGCCTTGAGAAAGTCGCGGCTGCCGCCTTTGGGCAGCGCCGCAAGATGCTCCGCGCGAGCCTCAAATCATTCGCAAAGACCAAGGGCATTGATGCAACTGAATGGCTGGAAAGCTGCGGCATCGACCCGACAGCACGGGCAGAAACGCTGACTCAGGCAGAATTCAGGAAGCTGGCCATGGCCTTCGCAAAGGCTGACTAGTCCGCGCCTCGGTGACGGCGATGCTACGCCTCGCCCATCAGCTTTCGGACGTGATCTTCGAGGCTCAGCTGACGGAGACGCTTCAGCCGCTCGACCAGCAGGATACGTTTGAGGCGCTGATAAGCGACCTCCAAGTCATCATTCACGATCGCATAGTCATAGCGACGCCAATGGCGCATCTCAGCCTTTGCGTCCCGCATCCGCCGGTCAACGATCTCGTCGGTGGAGCCGGGACGTGCCGCCAGCCGCGCCTGCAGGGCTTCAATGCTGGGCGGCAGGATGAAGACGGAAACAACATCGCGCGGCATCTGGTCATGAAGCGCATCGGCGCCCTGCCAGTCGACGTCGAAAAGGAGGTCATGCCCTTCGGCGAGCAGCTTTTCCGTGTCTGCGCGAGGCGTGCCATAAAGATTGTCGAACACCAGCGCCCATTCGAGAAACTCGCGGCGCGCGATCATCTTGCGGAAGTCATCGACGGACTTGAAGTGGTAGTCGATGCCGTCCGTCTCGCCGGGACGCGGCGGACGCGTCGTGGCCGAAACAGAGAGGCGGATGTCGGAAAACTCCTCCATCAGCTTGCGCGCCAGCGTTGTCTTGCCTGCGCCTGATGGCGAGGAAATCACGAGCATCAGTCCACGACGGTCGCCTTGATCCTTCGGGTGCCCGCTATTCGACATTGGCAGCTTGCTCCTTGATCTGATCCACGAGCCCTTTGAGCGCGAGTCCCTCATTCGTCAAATCGAGGCTGGCAGATTTGGAGCAGAGGGTATTGGCTTCGCGATTGAACTCCTGCGACAGGAAATCGAGCTTTCGGCCAATGGCGCCGCCCTGGTCAAGCAGGGACTGTGCCGAGGCGATATGCGCTGTCAGCCTGTCGAGTTCCTCCCGGACATCAGCCTTGGCCGCTGACAAGGCCACTTCAGCAGCAAGCCGGTCTGCGTCGACTGACTTGTCCGCACCAATTTCAGCGAGTTGCTTCTCCAGCCGCGACTTCAGCAGCTTTGGCTGGTCGGCCGCGAAGTCCGCCGCGCGCGCGACAGCGGCTTCCATCTCATCGAGGTGCTGCCGGATCAACACGTCCAGTGCGTCGCCTTCTGCATGGCGCGCCTCCAGCAACTGGTCGAGCAATGCCTCCCCAGCCTCCATGAGGGCTTCGACGGTTGGCTTGTCCGTCGCAAGATCGCGTGTGCTCGCCGATCCGGTTTCGACAACGCCCTTTACCGTCATGAGCATCGCCAGCGCATCGCCATCGGTCACGGGATGGGGCGAAATGGATTCATAGGCGCGGACGAGGGCACGCAGCGAGTCGCGGTTCACGCTCAATGCTTCGGCACCGGCGCCGAGTTCGATCCGCAGCCCGATCTGCAGACTGCCGCGCGCAAACTTCTTTTTCGCGGCCTGCTTGATCGCCTGGTCCAGCGCGTCCAGCCCTGATGGCGTGTTGACCCGCACATCCAGCGAGCGGCCATTCACGCTCTTTGCCTCCCAGGCCCAGCTACCCCAGCCTGCCTCTCCCGACACCCGGGCAAATCCGGTCATGGACGATACTTTTGACGTCAAGTGGCGCGCTCCCGGGCAATTTCCTCACGCTCATAGGCGCGATAGGCGGCGACGTTGCGGTTATGCTCTGCATTGGTCCGGGCAAAGAGGTGCCCGCCCTTACCGTCAGCGACGAAATAGAGATAGTCGGTCTCGGCCGGCTTAAGCACGGCTGCGATGGCATCGCGGCCGGGATTACAGATCGGCGTTTCCGGCAGGCCCGCCCGCGTATAAGTGTTCCACGGTGTGTCCCGGTCCAGCTCTGACCGGTAAAGCGTGCGGCGCTGGCCAGCCTTGTTGAACAGCGGCTCACCCCTGGAGACGCCATAGATCACGGTCGGGTCACTTTGCAGCAGCATGCCGCGCTTCAGGCGATTGGTAAAAAGCCCGGCGACGACATCTCGCTCGCTCGCGACACCGGTTTCCTTCTCGACGACAGAGGCGAGGATCACCGCTTCCTGCGGGGAAGTTACCGGCAAGCCGTCCTGACGCTCCGGCCAGAGACGTTCGAGCAGGTCGTCCTGTGCTTTTTCCATACGTTCGATGAGCTGGGTGCGCGAGGTATCGGCGGAAAAGATGTAGGTATCTGGCAGCAGGCTGCCTTCCGCAATCTCGCGCTCCGGCAGGTCGCCTTGCAGGTCATCGTGCCGTTCGATGATGCGCAGGATTTGCGCCGTGGTGAGACCTTCCGGGATTGTGATGCGATACTGGATCACGTCGCCGGAGACGAGCAGTTCAAGCGTGCTGGCAACACTCGCGCGCGGCGGCACGGCATATTCACCTACCTTGATGGCCGATTCCTGCCCTTCGAGCCGCGCATGCAGGCGAAGGACGCGGGCATCACGGATCAGCCCCTCCTCCTCAAGCCGCTCCGCCACGCTGCCAAGATGCTCGCCAGCTTCAACTTCGAACACGGCTTCCTCAAGCGCTGGCCCCGGTTTGGAAACCTCGCTCTGGAACCAGACATAGCCGCCAATGAGAGCGGCCGCGCCAAGCACGACCGCTATCAGGATAAGGGCAAACAGGAATTTGAAGAGACGCATGGGCCCGACTCTATGGTGTGACTCGCCCCACTGTGCCCCAGTGATACGCTTATGGAAACTATTCCGGTTGCGTCAGGATGAGGCAAGCATTGGTGCCGCCGAAACCGAAGCTGTTCGACATGGCCGCACGTACCGGGCCTTTCTTGGCCTTGTGCGGGATGAGGTCGATCGGTGTATCAACACTCGGATTATCGAGGTTGAGCGTCGGCGGCATTACCTGGTCGCGGATGGCGAGCGCACAGAATGCCGCCTCGATCGCGCCAGCTGCACCGAGAAGGTGGCCGACAGCAGACTTGGTCGATGACAGGGACAGGTTCTTGGCATGGTCGCCGAACAGGCGTTCAACCGCGCCGATTTCGCCCTCGTCACCTTTCGGCGTCGAAGTCCCGTGCGTGTTGACGTAATCAATATCCGACACGTCGAGACCGGAGTGGCCAAGCGCCATTTTCATGGCGCGGTAGCCGCCTTCGGAACCTTCAGCCGGCGCCGTGATGTGATAGGCATCGCCGGTCAGGCCGTAGCCGGTGACTTCGGCATAGATTTTCGCGCCGCGTGCCTTGGCGTGCTCGTACTCTTCGAGCATCAGGATCGCAGCACCCTCACCCATCACGAAACCATCACGGTCCTTGTCATAAGGACGCGACGCCTTCTCCGGCGTGTCGTTGAAGTTCGTGGACATGGCCTTGGCCGAGCAGAAACCGGCAATGCCAATCTCACAGATCAAAGCCTCGGAACAACCTGCGAGCATAACGTCCGCATCGCCATACTGGATCAGGCGAGCGGAGTCGCCGATGGCATGGGCGCCGGTTGCACAGGCTGTCACGACCGAATGGTTCGGTCCCTTGTAGCCATGGCGGATCGACACCTGGCCGGAGGCAAGGTTGATCAGGGCGGACGGGATGAAGAATGGGCTGACCCGCCGTGCACCCTGCGTGTGGAGGGTGATCGACGTTTCATAGATGGACTGAAGACCGCCAATGCCAGAACCGATCAGCACGCCAGTGCGCTCACGCTGTTCATCGGTTTCTGGTTTCCAGCCGGAATCTTCGACGGCCTCATCCGACGCGGCAAGCGCGTACAGGATGAACTCGTCGATCCGGCGGCGTTCCTTGGCGCTGGCGGCCTTGTCCGGGTCAAAGGCGTGCGGATCATCCGCACTTCCACCGCCGCGGCCATCATTCCACGGAACCTGGCAGGCGATCTTGCAGGGCACGTCCTTTGTATCGAACAGGTCGATCGGACCCGCTCCAGACTGGCCGGCAAGAAGCCGTTCCCATGTAGCTTCGCGGCCGCTTGCTAGCGGTGAGACGAGGCCGATTCCGGTGATGACTACGCGACGCATGGATATTCCCCCTTAGGAGACGTGAGCCTTGATGTGGGTGACAGCATCACCAACGGTGCGGATGTTTTCCTGCACATCGTCAGGGATTTCGATGTTGAACTCTTCCTCGAAGGCCATGACCAGCTCGACCAGGTCAAGCGAGTCGGCGCCCAGGTCGTCGATGAAGCTTGCAGACTCGGCAACCTTGTCCTCTTCAACATCGAGATTCTCGACAACGATCTTTTTAACACGCTCGAAAACGTCAGACATGGAAACCTCTCTCATGATGTCTGATGGGAAGACCGAACCGGTCTTGGGATGCCCGTTAGCACGAAGATTAATGGTACGCCAAGGGCTGTGACTGCTTGGCGAACCCCGTCTAGATCATTGCCA